>JAWOHC010000184.1:0-6102 GCA_046496275.1 Gillisia sp. | reverse complement strand
GCTCCACCATAGTACCGGCTGGGAAGCTTCATACCAGGGGAAAATTCCGTGATTATAAGCATCCAGAAGCCTTTTTACCGAGAGATCACCTCCAATAGCAAGAAGGCCATCTTCATCAGCTTTTTCAACGGGAGGGAAACTTTCATATGATTCGAATACGCTCAATTTCAGGTTTTTTTAAATTCTACAGTTCTTAGAAAAAAGTGTTCATAATTTATGGGTATTTAGAAACTGGAAATCAATTTATTGTATATCCGTTATGAGACCCAAAAGGCAAAATTGAACTTATAGTGTCACTTCGAGCTCAGTCGAGACGTTTTTGTTTGACCCTTCGGCAGAGCCTGTCTTGAGCCATTCGAAAGGCTCAGGGGGACAAAAACTCTTTTTAGGTTTCCAAACGGATAGGCATCTTCTATTTTATATCAAATTAAGAAAATCCCAACCATAAAAAAAGCTTAGTTTCAAAATTTGAAGCTAAGCTTTTTTTAATGGTTTTGTAACTCTCTTCCGGTAATAGCGGAAAAGATTAAAGATCCTTACTAAAACGGAAGATCATCATAATCTTCATCGTTTAGATCCTTTGCAGGTTCAAACTGATCTGCCGGTGGTGGTACATTTTGACCATCAGGAGAACTTCCAGCCTGTAAATTTTCTATTCTCCAACCCTGGATAGAATTGAAATATTTCGTTTCGCCCTGTGGATTAACCCATTCCCGGCCTCGTAAATTCACTCCGATTTTCACCGGTTGACCTACCTGAAAACTATTCAGTAAATCTGTTTTATCCTGAACAAATTCCACCATAATATGCTGCGGATATTGCTCTTCTGTGGTGACAACCACTTCTCTTTTTCTAAACCCATTACCTCCAAATGTTTGGGTTTCTCCTATCATTTTGATCTTACCTTGTACTTCCATGTTATTGCTTTTTTGCTAATAATAATTTCCAGGCTTTCGCCGGTTCGTCGTTCTTTAAATATAATTGTGCCTGCAAATGAATTTTTTCAGGATCACCAGAATTTAAAACTTCTGCAGCCTCTGATTCTTCATTAAAAAATTCTTTGATTTCTTCTTCTAAGGGCAAAGCTTCCACATTACCCAATTTACCCAGATCATTTCCGGTTAAAATTTTACTGGTTCTTATTTCCTGCGGAATTTGATCCACTCCTATTCCCAATTTAGACAAGGGTTTTGGAACTTCAAACATCCCCATTTTTGCGCGCGTATACCAATTACCGCCCATTCTTGCTACCTGATCTATTTTATGTTGATCTACAAATCCCTCTTCATCTAAAATAGCTTCATCAAAATGCATTTTAACCACCTCGCAAATTACAAGGTTTCCGGCACCACCTTCAGTTCCCAATTCGATTACATCTGTGATCTTACACTCGAACTGAACCGGAGATTCTGCAACCCGAAATGGTTTTACCACATCAGATTTCAGCATTGTGAAACCGGCTTTTTCAAATTCATTAACTCCTTCGGCATACTCTGTACTTGCCAATGACATTTGCTGAACCATTTTGTAATCTACAATATTAATCACAACTTCTTTTGTTGCTTTTGCATTTAAATAGGTGTGCTTTACTGTATTATCCCTACCGCGTCTGGCGGGCGAAAAAACTAAAACTGGAGGATTTGCACTAAAAACGTTGAAAAAACTAAAAGGCGATAGATTAGGCCTTCCGTTTTCATCAATGGTACTGGCAAAAGCAATAGGTCGGGGACCAACTGCTCCCAATAGATATTGATGGCGTTTTCCCGTGCTTATTTCATTTGGATCTATACTTAGCATGTTTAATTTTTGACAAAGGTAACGAATCACTTCAGTAATGAAAAACCCGTTTGCAACAATAATATTAACAGAAAACGGTTATATTTAAATCCCCTAAAAGGACTACATGAACTTTTCATCTGAACGAAATCCTGCCCGTTGGTTTATCATTATTTCATCTTTGCTAATTGTAGGCCTTATCATATGGAATACCTCTATATTTTTTGAACGGTTAAAAAATGATGAACGGGATAAAATGCAAATTTGGGCTGCTGCTCAGGCATTTCTTGATAAGGCCGATGATAATACCGATATTGAGCTCACTCTTAAAATCCTAAATAGCAACACCAGCATCCCCACTATTTGGGTGGATGAGAATAACAAAATAATTGACGGCTTAAATCTCACGATCGAAACCCGCAACAATCCTGAAAAACTCCAGCGATATTTTGAAAAATTAAAACAGGAAAACGAGCCCATAGAAATGGTTCTTGGGGAGAACAGGATACATAAAATTTATTATGGGGATTCCCCATTGCTCACCAAGATCAAGTATTATCCCATTGGCCTGTTGCTTATAATCTTTCTCTTTATAGGAGTGGTATATTTTTTCTACACTACCACTAAATCAAGTGAACAAAACAAACTCTGGGCAGGAATGGCAAAGGAAACAGCGCATCAAATAGGGACTCCGCTTTCCTCCTTGATAGGCTGGACAGAAATTCTGAAGGAAGAAAATGTGAACAAGTCCTATATTTCCGAAATAGAAAAAGACATTGAACGATTAAGAACAATTACAGAGCGGTTTTCTAAAATAGGATCGGCACCCATTCTTTCAAAGACAGAGATTAACCAGGCAACCAAAGAGAGTTATACCTATATAAAAAACCGAAGTTCTGATTTGATAGAATTCCAGATAAAAACACCGCATACTCCTATTTTTGTACATTTAAATGAATCGCTTTATAGCTGGACCATAGAAAACCTGGTAAAAAATGCTATTGATGCCATGCGTGGAAAAGGAAAAATAATCATTGAGATCAAACAGGATCTTCATTGGGTATATATCTATATAAAGGACACTGGAAAGGGAATCCCAAAAAGTAAATTTAAACAGGTTTTTGAACCCGGATACACCTCAAAAAAACGGGGCTGGGGGCTTGGACTCTCCCTGGCAAGAAGAATAATTGAACAATATCACAGTGGGCGAATAAGGGTGTTTCAAAGTGAGGTAAATAAAGGAACCTCCTTCCAAATCGCACTAAGAAAAATCTAATAATGGCTCATGATCTCCCTGAGATCTTCAGGAATAGCATAGGTGCTTTCAGTATTAAAATCATAACAAACCGCTACATCCCTTCCTTCAGCACAAATTTCATGATTTTCATTCAGGATAAGATGATCCAATCCAAAACTGGAATTTTTAAGATAGGCCAGTTTTGTTTTTACGATAGCTTTTCCTGGATATTGCAGGGATTTTTTGAAATCGCAATGCGTAGAAACCAACATAGGCCCGCGATTTGTTTTTTCATAAAGTTCTCCAAGTCCTGTTGCCTCCCAAAAATTAACCCGGCCAGATTGAAGAAATCTTATAAAAGTAAGGTTGTTAACGTGCTGGTACATATCAAGATCACTCCAGTCTATACGCAATTCCAGACTTAGTTTATATCCCGGGAAATCCATTACAGATTGGTTTTAATGTCTTCAACCAATTTCGTGAACTCCTCTTTTGTGAACTCAAGATTGTTGCTAAAATCCATATCCCTCATTGTATTTAACGGGATAAGATGCACATGAACATGAGGCACTTCAAGTCCGATTACTGCCATTCCCACCCGTTTACAGGATACCGATTTTTCTAACGCCACTGCGACCTTTCGCGAAAACTCCATCAAATTTTGATAGGTTTTGGGATCAAGGTCAAAAATTTTATTTACTTCCTGTTTTGGAATGCATAACGTATGGCCCTTCGCATTTGGATTGATATCCAGAAAAGCAAGAAAATCATCCGTTTCGGCTACTTTATAAGCCGGAAGTTCACCGCTTATTATTTTAGAAAATATAGTTGCCATAGTTGTGCTTTAGATTTTATAAGGATTTTGGTAAGGAACAGGGTGATTACTCTCTCCAAATCTCAAGGATCTCAAATTTCATCATCCCGTTAGGAACTTCAACCTCTGCGGTATCGCCCACCTTTTTTCCAAGTAAACCTTTTCCAATAGGAGACTCTACGGATATTTTTCCGGTTTTTAAGTCGGCTTCACTTTGGGCTACAAGTTTATATTTTACCTCCATTCCATTGGCCATGTTTTTAATTCGTACGTGAGAATGTACCAATACCTTGGAAGTGTCCAATTGAGACTCATCCAAAACTTTTGCGCCAGAAACCACTTCTTCCATTTTTGCGATCCGCAATTCCAGTAAACCCTGAGCTTCCTTTGCAGCGTCATATTCGGCATTTTCACTCAAATCCCCTTTATCCCGGGCATCGGCAATTGCTTGTGATGCTTTAGGTCTTTCTACGTCTCTAAGTCTGTTTAATTCATCCCTTAGTTTTTTTAAACCTTCAGGAGTATAATAAGATACTTTGGTCATAATATTATCGTTTATACATCGAGATACTGAGCATTTAACTCACCTCCGAATCGTGTCATCAAATTTTGTGATATTTTAAAAAAATACAGAATTATTGCAGGAGAAATAAGCAAACCCTATTCGGGTACATTAATTGCTTTTAAATTCTCAAAGGTCAATAAATACAAAAAATCCCATTCGCGACGGGATTTATATAAACAAATATAATAAATTTATACATTGTAAGCAATAATAATCTTTCTGCCCAAAAGCCTCAAAAATGATCAAAAAAATAACCGTTAGCCTATTATTTGTTGCTTTTCTTTTTTCCTGTTCTACAGATAACAATGAGAGAATTAACAACCCATATCTCACTAACATTAGCTTTAGACTGGATTTGAATCTTAATCTTCCAGAATATAACTCCCTTAATTTTCCCGGAAACAGCTATGTTACTTATAATTATGGCATCAATGGGGTTGTTGTGTATAACATCAACAATTCCCAGTTCACAGCTTTTGAATTAAGCGACCCGAACCACGCACTTACTGAATGCTCGACGATGAGCGTTTCAGGAATTATTGCAACCTGCAATTGCAATGACGGAAACTCTTATAATATTCTTACCGGCGAGATTACCCAAGGTTCCGGCCAATATTCCCTAAAACCTTACCGGGTTAGAAAATCCGGAAATGTTTTGGAGGTTTATAATTAAATGAAATCCCTTCTTTCAACTGTTTCTAACATTGTTATATCGGTCAGATGAAAAAAGGGAATCCAGTACCTCAGAGCAAAAATTTTCGGTTGTAATTAGAACTTCAGAGTAACTCCTGCAAAAAAATTGATCCCTGCCTGCGGATAATACCCAGCCCCTTCAATAGTAGTCACCGTTCCCGGATTTGAAAAATCATCGTCGTAGGTGAAGAAATAACCGTTGGAGGCATATTTCACATCAAATATGTTATTGATCAATCCTGAGAACACCACCGACTTAAATACCGGAACAGTTTCCAATTCATAATAAACATTAAAATCATTTATAAAAAAGCTATCCAAAAGAGAGGCTTTACTATCTATATTTCCCATATACTGTTCCCCAACATATTTCGTTAGAAAACCAAGCTGAAGATTAGAAACCGGTTGATATAGTAACATATTTGAAGCCACCACATCCGGAGAAAAGGAAATATTGGTTGTACCCAATTCTCGTAAAGATCCATCAATAGTAGCCACGAAATCCCTGTTTTTATTGGAGCTCAGGGCCAGGTTTGGCCTCAAGCTCCATTGTTTACTCAGTATGATTTCCGCATCTATCTCCAGTCCCAGCCGGTAACTGTTCCCACTGGTAGTTCTTAAAGGTGCGCCCACATCATTCAATTCTCCGGAAAGCACCAACTGATCCTTATAATCCATATAATAGATATTGGAATTCAGTTTAATTTTATCAGAAGTGAAGCGGTAACCAAGTTCATAGTCATTCAGTTTTTCCGGAGTGGAAATACCCTCTTCAAAATCGTTTCTTGTAGGTTCCCTATGCGCTCTTCCGAAGTAGGCAAACAACTGATTCGTTTTATCAATTTGATAGGTTACTCCCATTTTTGGATTAAAAAACCTGAAATTCTCATTTACATCTATTGGAACTACATCTGAAGTGATACCAGCTGTTTTATAATTGATAAATCTTCCCTGTAGGTCGGCAAAACAAGGAGCGGCTGGCCGGGCTCGAGGTCAAGCCCGTGCTGCACGAGGAGC
>JAWOHC010000166.1:0-5188 GCA_046496275.1 Gillisia sp. | reverse complement strand
ATTTTTGCCTATCTTCTGGATATGTAAATTTTTTTATATAAAAAGTAAGGGCTGTTTTATTTTTGTTGGGTTTATAAGAAACCTTTTCAAAAATAAACAGCCTTTTTTTTGGTTGTAAATCAGTAATGTCCGTTAAAGAATCAAGATCGTTCCGCCTTTGGCGTAACTTCAAGACCCAGGAACCAGGACTTGATTCAATTAACTGATAAACATTTAGGTATGATGTAGTATTTCTGTAACGTTCTAAGTATCAGCATCTTTTAAAGATATCATTGGAATACCATTAAAATCTGTGGTTTCAGTTTTTATTAAAATGGTTACCGGAAAACAATGGTAAAAGGAATTGAATGAATTCAAATAAATTTTTTAATTCACTTTAAAGTAATAACTTTGTACATACACAAAAAATATGGAAACCTCAATTATTAAAATAGGAAATTCAAAAGGATTGCGACTAAGTAAAACAATTCTTGAAAAATATAATATAAAAGATAAAGTTGAATTGATTTTAGACGAAGATCAAATCATACTCAGGCCAATTAAAGAACCCAGAAAAGACTGGGAAGAGCAGTTTAAAAAAATGGCTGAAAATGGAGATGACAGGCTTTTAATAGATGATGTGTTCGAAGATGAAAATTTTGAGGAATGGAATTGATCCAATACACTGTTATTCTCGTGAATCTTGAGCCAACGGTGGGAAGTGAGATCAACAAAACCCGCCCCTGTGTAATTATTTCCCCCAATGAAATGAATAAGCATTTAAGAACAGTTATTGTGGCTCCATTGACCACAAATCTGAAAAAATACCCCTCCAGAATTTTGATCAATACAAATGGAAAAAAAGCAATGATTATCATTGATCAAATACGGACTGTAGATAAGACAAGGATAATTAAAATTTTCGATAAATTGACAAAACCTGAAATTAGAAAATTTAAAGAGGTGATGAAAGAAACTTTTATAGACTAAAGCAAAATATTCCTAAAGATTTTTCATTTGTTTTATGAATTAGCATATCGCTTTTTTGAAGATTTATTTCTGAAAATTTCCCAAAACAAAACCCCAAAAACAACCAAATATTCAAAACCAATCAGCCAGAAATTCTCCTTGAATTCTGGATTTGAATAGGTATAATAGCTTAAAACGATCAAAAATGACCAAACAAGCATATACCTGAACTTTGTAAAAACCGAAAGCAACAAAGGGATAATTATATACCAGGGATGTATCGTAGTCGCTAAAAAGTAATAGGCAGTAATTCCCAGCAACATCGTGCTTATAAGCTGCTGTAAAGAATTGTTTTTTCTAAAGAAGGCAAGTCCTGCCAAAACAAGCATCGTAACAAGAGGGAGTGCTTTTCCGGCTGTTTCAATGATGTTATAACCTTTCACCTGGAACCCAACCCAGCGCACCATATAATAGATGCTGGCATTGAATTCAAACTTCTGAAACCAAAGCCCAATACTTGCTGAAAAACTCGAGATAAATTCTGAAGACATGAACGGAATGAATGCAGTAATAACAACTATTCCCACAATAAAATAATAAGCGATTAGCCTGGCTAATCCCAATTTCTCCTGATCATTCCTGTCTCTAACGAAATACCTTAGCAGTAAAGGGAGCAATAACAAAGGGATTAATTTCAGCAACACAGAAGCCGCGAAAGCAATAGCGCTCAGGATCCATTTTTTGGAATGTAATAGATATAAAGACCAAACCAGGAAAAACGCCATTACGCCTTCATAATGTAAATTTCCTGTGAGTTCTATGATCACCAGCGGATTTAAAATATACCAGAAAATCCGGTGTCCCGGCAAATCAAATTTTTCCAGCAACTTTTTTCCGAAGTAAAGAACTCCCAAATCGGCTGCAATTATAACCACACGCATTACAATTACAGAACCCAGGATACTTTTTCCTGCCAATAAGCCTGCAAGCGCAAAAATAAGTTGATTGAGCGGAGGATAATTGGTGTAATTTCCGGCGCTTAATTCCCCCATGTTTTCATATAAAAGATCTCCCTGGGATATGGGAACATTGCCTTCGTTTATAAGATTTTCAGGAAGATATATATAAGGATTCCAACCAGATACCAGCAATCTTCCATCCCAAATAAATCTGTAAAAATCCTGTGAAAGGTTAGGTATTGCACCAAAAAACACCAACCTCAGCAACAGGGCGGCCCCGGCAAGAAACCAGAAATTTTTCTGCTCCAGTTGAATTAATTTCCAGCTAAGGAAAAACAAGGCAGCATAAAGTGAAATAAGCTTTGCAAAGTCTGTACGAACAAGCTCATAAGCAAAGGATGCATAGAACAAGGCTGCTATAAAACCAAGCAGCAAAGAGATTTTATGAACCCGTAAAAATCTTTCCATAACAGCCAGGATACATGAAACAGGTTATTAGTCTACGATATGCATTTTTTTCAGAAGAAAGGATGCGTTCATATTCTGGCAGATCCCGTCTTTAAATTTGTAATCAAAATGAAGTTCATCATTGATAATCTCCGCATCAAAATAATGATTTTGTACCTGTGGCAATTCTTTGGAAACTTCGCATAAACTAAGATCATGAGTCGCAATGATCCCGGTAGATTTCGATTTCACCAGTTTCTCGATAAATTTCCGGGAACCAATTGCTTTATCGGTACTGTTGGTTCCTTTCAATATTTCGTCCAGAATAATAAAATATTTATCGGTTTTAATCTCCCCAACTATATACTGCAAACGCTTCAATTCTGAAAAGAAATAGGATTCATCATCGCTCAGGGAATCCGTGGTACGCATGCTGGTAATAAGTTTTATGGGATGATACTCACAGGTGGTCGCACATACGGGAAGACCGATATTTGCCATAACTATCTGAAGGGAAACGGTGCGTAAAAAAGTGCTTTTCCCCGCCATAT
The DNA here is from genome assembly GCA_046496275.1 of Gillisia sp. GTDB lineage: Bacteria > Bacteroidota > Bacteroidia > Flavobacteriales > Flavobacteriaceae > Gillisia. Next base: position 2,283 of record JAWOHC010000166.1, on the reverse strand, counting down.
TAGCTCCGGTAATAATAAAAAACTGCTCATTTTCTATCTTAAAGTCATTCGCGATTACTTTCTCAGGATCAAGCAAAGGATGTACAAGATTGGCTGCCTTCACCACTACCCCGGATTGGGTAAGTTCAGGAAAAACATACTTTGGATGATTGAATGCGAAGTTTCCCAGGCTGTTAAAAGCATCGGTAAACTCAATTACCTCAAACCAGTCCTTTACATTTTCATGGGAAGCTTTTATCCACGATTCGAGTTTATAGGACTTTTGCACGTCCCAAAGCATGAAACCGTTTAACAGAACCCCCAACAAAAAATTATTACGTTGATCTAATGCGTCTATCGCTTTTGAAAATTCCTTGAAAATGGCGGAAGCTTTTCTGCCTTCAGATTTTATTTTTTTCTTATTCTCTTTCAATATTTTTGAAGAAAATTCGGTATTCTCAAGCATTGCCAGCAATTGATGGTATTGATGGAACGTATCCTGAACCCTGCTAACACTTCCGGATAGCAAATTCACTTTTTTAAGGTAAATCCCGGAATATAACAAGCCCGCAAGGAACCATAAAAAAAGCTGCATTCCGGTCACGTTATCAGTAAAATAACCAACCACCAATAGTAAAGAAATAACAGAAAACAAGGGTGATAACCAGGTAATATATCTGGGGGTAAAACTCACATAATTATTGAACCAGCTAAGAACCTGACCTGATTCGGTTTCGGTTTTCACCAGGTTTGCCACTGCGGTAAATTCCTGCCGCCATTTTGCTTTTGCAGCTAATTCCTTAATGGCTTCCTGCTTTTCGGGAATATTTTTAATGGAATTTTCAGTAAGAAGATGGGCCAGTTTTCTTTTTCCTTCTTTTAAAGAAGTTCGGTTTAAATACTGAAAGAAAGATCCTTTCCCAAACAAGTCGATATCCTGACTAAAGGAATGCAAGGGGTCTTCAAATTCTTGTCCTGTTGGCAAATCTGAAAATTTACGTTTCAAAACCTTTAATTCCAATTCGTTGATTCGCACAAGTTCCTTAATCTTATCGCGTTTGTGTTTAAGATCTGTATGCCGGGATACCAGGATCAAAAAGATCACGATTGCAACAGCTGCAATTATTCCTGCGATCCTGATTTCACTGAAGAAATAATAGACCCCAAAGGCTGCGAGCAGAAAAATCACTAAACGGATCAAGCTTGAAATATTGAGCTTTTTGTTGGCAAGTGCCAATAGATGCTCCTGATGTTCCTTTTCTTTTGTATAAAACCCGAATGCTGTCATGAAATTAGTGCTGATTTATCACAGGTTTTCCAGGTCCTTTTGCAGCCTTTTGGGCAGGCCCTGAATTACCAGATTATAAGAATGGTCTGTGAGGCCGAAGATAAGGGAATTTGGAAGAAATCCATCCAGCACCAGTGTATTCCAGTGCTTTTTATTCATATGATATCCGGGAAGAATGTTATTGGGGTGTTCCTCTCTTAAAGTGATTGCCTCTTCCGGATCACACTTTAAATTTACCCGTAGGGGAACTTCATCCAGGGAGGCCAGGGCAAAAATTTTTCCCATTATTTTAATTACAAGGGTGTCCGGGCCAAATGGCAGATCTTCAGCAACGCCTTTTTTCGCCAGGCAATAATCTCTGAAAGTTTCTATGTCCATAAGCAGCTTGCCCTTCCATACAAAGTGAAGGTTTTAATTCAGTTTTTTTTGATCTGTTTTATTGCTTTCCAGTGCCGTGTAATCGAGTTTCCAGCCAATAGTTTCTACTATTTTTTCAATTAGAAGAATAGTCTCCAAAGCTTCTTTTCGTGCTTTTTCCAGCAAGCCGCTTTGAGGAATTTTATCTACAATATGCTTTTTGGCATCGTGGGTAATATCTGTGAGATCGGAAGTGGTAAAAGGATTTGCCCAACCTTCCCGCTTATCGTAATACTTAAAATCGGTTTCCACGGTAAGCAGTTCAGGATCCGGAAAATTTGTGAGAATGATCCTTTTGCTTTCACTGTCACTGGACATCCTGATCTTGGTAAGATCAAATCCTATATGAGCTTTTGCACTGATAAGAACAATGGCTTTCTTCTTTCCCAAAAGCAAACTCACGTATTTTTCCTTCAGATTTTCATAATGGTAGATCTCTGAAAAATCGCCTTCCACTGTAATAAATTTACAAACGCTCTTGATCTTATCCATCAAAATCACCGATTGCTCATCGGCACGCTCCTTACTGCGATATTTGTTAAACCTCGCAAAAATAAAATATGCGAGAACGGCTCCGGCCGCAAGTCCTATAAATAGAT
>JAWOHC010000118.1:0-5617 GCA_046496275.1 Gillisia sp. | reverse complement strand
GAAAGTTTCTGAAACCTTTAAAATCCCTACCGTTACTGATATTCACGAAACAAGCGATGCCGCTATGGCTGCAGAATACGTGGACATCCTGCAAATCCCGGCTTTCCTGGTTCGTCAAACCGATCTTGTTGTGGCAGCAGCGAATACCGGAAAAGTGGTAAACCTTAAAAAAGGACAATTTATGAGTCCGGAAAGCATGAAACATGCGGTCACCAAAGTAACCGATAGTCATAATGAACAGGTGATGATCACAGATCGGGGAACGATGTTCGGATACGAGGATATGATCGTTGATTTTCGAGGAATCCCTACCATGCGGGAATATGCGCCTGTTGTTTTGGATGTTACGCATTCCCTTCAGCAACCCAATCAAAGCAGCGGAGTAACCGGCGGAAGACCAGATATGATAGAAACCATTGCACGGGCCGGAGTGGTAAATAATGTAGATGGGCTTTTTATAGAAACCCATTTTGATCCCGCCAATGCTAAAAGTGATGGGGCCAATATGCTGGATTTAAAATATTTGGAGAAGCTTCTCACTAATTTAGTTGCCATTAGAAAAACGGTGAATTCGTTTTAAAATAAAACCTCATAGATCTCGAAGACCTGTGAGGTTTCATTTTTTTTGATATTTATAAATAAAAGGGTTCAAAAAACGCGGGATTCTGCTATGATTTGTCCTCTAAAGAAACAATCCCCCCCTAACCGTTTCTTTTATTACATCTTATTTGTTTTCCTCAGGCCTTCCGAATGCTATTGGAAGTTCTATTAGAAGACCTTTTGTTAAATTCCTGAAATTTTCCATTTTATCCAAAAATAATCCCTAGTTTATTTTAAAGCACATTATGTTAGAAAAAATTACTCATTTACAATTCTCAAAAACTGCTTGTCTTGCAATCCTGGCTTTACTACTTGCATTTCCATTAATGGCGCAGGAAAAACCGGAACTCAAGATTGGCGGAGCCTTGCGTTTCAACTATAATCTATCTTCATGGAAAGATGGTCAGAAAAAACGCGGTGGAGATTTTGGATATGATATGTTCAGGATAAATGCCGAAGCTGCTTATAAAGGAATATTTCTGAATGCCGAATACAGATTGTATTCTGAAGGCTTTGGAGGTGGATTCCTGAAGCAGGGTTGGATAGGTTACAAATTCAATGAACTGGATCAATTCCATATTGGTTTAACTCAGGTTCCTTTTGGGATTCAACAATACAACTCTCACAACTGGTTTTTCAACCTTACGTATTATGTGGGAATGGAAGATGACCATGATATGGGTGTGAAATATATGCATACAGGAGAAAAATTTGAATATCAACTGGCATTCTTCAAAAATGCCGAAGAATTAAGATTTGGCAACAACTCCGAAACTTCCCCAAACCGATACTCCTATGATATCGCAGGCAGAAACAAGGAAGTAAATCAATTCAACGGAAAATTTATTTACAAATTTGGAGAAGAGTCTGCAAATAGGCTGGGTGTTTCCCTGCAATATGGAGGTCTGTATAATCTGGACACCGAGGAAATGGGGGATCACGCTGCTTTTGCCGCTCATTACGAAATAACCAAAGGGAAATGGAATGGAAAGGCACAGTTTATTACCGCCTCCCATAACCCGGAAAATGCCGAAGGAGAACCTACAGATGTTGTTACGATGGCTGCCTACGGAGCTCCTTATGAAGTTGCTGCCCATTTTAATATGTATTCTTTAGGGTTCTCCAGAAATGTTCCTGTAACCTGGGGTCCTGTTTCAAATTTGCAGTTTTATAATGATTTTGCCTTTATGCAGAAAAAAGCTCCCGGATTTACCGATTCCTATATGAATGTTACCGGGGTTTTGGTCTCTGCGGGAAGTGTATACACCTATATTGATTATGCCGCAGGATACAATCATTCCTGGTTAGGCGGAAATTTTGTAGACGATTTCTCCAAAGGAAATCCAGACGCCAAATGGGAAGCAAGGTTTAATATAAATATTGGCTATTATTTTTAATAATTTATAATACGGAGGCTTTCATAAGCCCGAAAAATAAAAAGTACATCAAAAAATAACAAGTTTTATGGCTAAGAAGATTATAAGAAGTGATGAGAAAAAATCCATTTTTGGATTGCAGGTAAATGGCCCCGTGTTTTTCACATCAGCTATTACTGTCATCATAATAATAACATTAACCCTGATGTTTAAAAGCAGGGCAGAAGAATATTTTACCGCAACCCAGGATTTTGTAGCAAATAAGGCGGGATGGTTTTTCATTTTAAGCGTAAATATTTTTCTGATTTTTATGATTTATCTGGCTTTCAGCAAATTTGGACAGTTACGAATTGGAGGACAAAGTGCGAAACCAGAATTTAAAACCATTTCCTGGTTCGCGATGCTATTTAGTGCTGGAATGGGAATTGGACTATTGTTTTGGAGTATTTCAGAACCGATTTATCATTTTTTGAGTCCACCGATGGCCGAAGGCGGAACTGCCGAAGCAGCCAAGGAAGCTATGAGGTTCACCTTTTTACACTGGGGTTTTCACGCCTGGGCAGTGTATGCGTTGGTAGGATTATCCCTGGCATATTTCACGTATTCCCGCGGACTTCCACTTACCATCAGATCGGTTTTTTATCCGTTTTTAGGAGATAAAATTTATGGGAGAATTGGGGATGCTATAGATATCTTCGCTGTACTTGCCACTTTATTTGGTCTTGCCACTTCATTAGGATTGGGAGTTCAACAAATTGCGGCAGGTCTAAATCACCTCTTCGGTGTAGATAGTGGGGTACAAACTCAAATAAGTCTAATTGGAGGAATAACCTTAATCGCTACCGTTTCGGTTGTTTTGGGAGTGGATAAAGGAGTGAGGGTTTTGAGTGAATGGAATATGAGAATAGCGGTTTTATTCCTTTTGATTGTATTGATTTTAGGACCAACGATCTTTATTTTTAAATCCTTTGTACAAAATACCGGGAATTACTTTTCCGGTTTTCTTGAAATTGCAACCTGGACAGAAAGTTACACCGGTTCCAATTGGCAAAATGCCTGGACTGTTTTTTACTGGGGATGGTGGATTGCCTGGTCACCTTTTGTAGGGATGTTTATTGCCCGTATTTCCAAAGGACGTACCGTGCGGGAATTTATTTTGGGAGTTTTATTAGTCCCTTCTATTGTAACTTTTTTCTGGATTTCAGCGTTTGGAAGCTCTGCGATACACCAGGCGCTTCTTGGAGACGATACAATTATAAATGCTGTGAATGATAATGTAGCCACTGCCTTGTTTGTGTTTCTGGAAGATTATCCTTTCGCATTTATCCTTAACATTATTGCCATAATCTTAATTGCAGGATTCTTTGTTACCTCTTCAGATTCCGGATCCCTGGTAGTAGATAATTTAACCTCCGGAGGAAAAATAGATGCGCCTGTTGGCCAAAGGATTTTTTGGGCCTTTGCCGAAGGTGGCATTGCCGCGGTTCTTTTAATAGGTGGTGGATTGCAGGCACTTCAAACAGCCACTATAGTAACAGGATTGCCCTTTGCCGTGATTTTGATAATTATGTGCGTTTCACTTTATAAAGGTTTGAACGAAGACTATCAGAAATTAAAAAAGCGGGAATCCCAAAAAGAACTTGAAAATTACGAGGAAGTAATTGGTTCCATCATTAAAAAACGAAATATTAATCAGCAAAAACAACCTTAAATAATCTTATAATGACTGAAATAAAAAACATCCTGGTTGCCTTAGACCTTTCAGAAATTGATAACACCTTAATTGAGTATGCATCATTTATTGCGGAAACCCTTCAGGTCAAAAAAGTGTACTTTGTACATAATATTAAAAAATATGAGATCTCAGAATTATTTGATGAGCAGTTAAAAGATCTTAACCTTGACGAGATAATTGGAGATGAGTTAAATGATAAGGTTGAAGAAAAATTTACATCTTCAGCAAAATGGGAGGTCCTTATTTCAGAAGATCCTTATTCTGAATCCCTCATTAATTATATTGTCAACAAATATGATATTCAGCTCGCTTTAATCGGAAACAAAAACAGGATAAATGGTACCGGAGTTGTTAGCGGAAAATTACTGCGTATGCTTAAATGCAGTATTCTTTCTATTCCTAAAGATGCCAAACCGGTTATTACCAATATTTGGGCGGGAACAGATTTTTCAAGCGCTACCAAAAAGGTTTTTGAAGTAGCTGAAAATTTACAGAGAACTACAGCGGCTAGCGTAAAAGCGGTGCACGTATACAATGTGCCGGTACAATTCTCTCCATATATTCCAAAAGAAAATCTAGACCTGAAGATAGAAAATCATTTAAAGGAAAAATGTGAAAAATTCATTAAAAAGATTGGATACAAAGGTGACTTAACTACAGAAATTATTCCGGGAAGAGAAAGCGGGGTTGCAGAAAAACTTCGTATCAAAGCTGAAACTTCCAAGGTAGATCTCATTATTGTGGGAGATAAAGGTCATAATGTCTTCTCTTCCTTACTTGTAGGAAGCGTTACCGAAGAGCTTTTCAATCAGGATATGAATGTGCCTTTATGGATCGTAAAATAGAAGATTCAAACCTCAACCTAACTCTCGCAAATAGCATAGTACTTCCCAAATTAACCCTGCGGGAGCCAAAATCAAAACCTCACAGGTCTTAAAGATCTGAGAGGTTTAAATGGAGCAGTTATACAGTTAGTTTGTACCTATACCAAAGACTTTGAATAGTTTAAGTAGCTTTAATAGAAAATCTACAATATTTTTATACCAGGAATAAAATTCTTATATTTATAATACATAAATATAAAATGAAAACATTTACTTCATCCCTGCCGAACGATCTTTTCGACAAACTTGACGCTATCGCCAAGCAGTATGGTATTGCAAAAAACAAAATTATCGAAAAATCCCTTCAAATCTACCTGGATCAACTTAACCGGGCAGAATATGCAAAATCTTATAAGCTTGCAGGGCAGGACAAAGATATTATGGCCGTTGCAGAGGAAGGCATGGAAGCTTATCTTAAAAGCCTTGAGGAAGGGGATTTGCAATGAAACAAGGTGAGATATGGGATTTATATCTCGATCCTGTTTTGGGAAGAGAACAAGGAGGACGCCGCCCGGCAGTTATTATCAGCGGTAATTTACTAAACAAATATCTGGACGTGGTAATTGTTTGTCCATTAACTACAAACATCAAGAATTACAAGGGAAACCTTATTTTGGAACCCAACAAGAAAAATGGCCTTCAGAAAAAATCTGAAGTACTAACGTTTCATATACGATCGGTTTCAAAAGGAAGATTAGATAAAAAATTGGGGATTTTATCTGAAGCAGAAGTTGCTTATATAAAAGGAACAGTAGATGATATATTGAGGTATTAGGAGCAAATACCGTTAAAAACCTAACAGGTCTGGAAGACCTGTTAGGTTTAAATTTGTTTAATGCTTAATTCATAAGATTTAACCTTGTATTTACAACATTATTAAAAACAGACCCAAAACTGTAACTAAGGCCCAGGGATAAAGAAATGCCATACGTTGTAGCTAATTGTCTTAGCTGCAGCAATAGATCCTCCAGCGAGGCATCTCCTTTAGGAAGGGATAATTGATCCTGCACATAATCATATCT
>JAWOHC010000409.1:0-3498 GCA_046496275.1 Gillisia sp. | reverse complement strand
AAAATCTCTAAAATGGCTTTTGGAAGAATATAATTCAAGGCTTGTTGGAAAGAAAGTATTTAATCAGTTCGGAACAAAATTCCCCTTGCTAATAAAATTCATTGATGCTGCCGAAAATCTTTCGGTCCAACTGCATCCCAATGATGAGATCGCACAAAAAAGGCACAATTCCTTTGGTAAAACGGAGATGTGGTATATCATGCAGGCCGATAAAGAGGCTGAATTGATTTTAGGATTCAAAGATGTTTTAACAACACAAGAATATACCAGTCTGGTAGAAAACAATAAATTGCTTACAGCTTTAAACACGGAACGCGTAGAGGTTGGGGATGCTTTTATTATAAATCCGGGTTTGGTGCATGCTATTGGAGCCGGAGTGGTATTGGCAGAGATCCAGCAAACTTCAGATATTACCTATCGAATTTACGATTGGGACCGCACTTCTCATTCCGGAGAAAAAAGAGAACTTCATACCGATCTGGCTTTGGAAGCAATCGATCTTTCCAGAAATAGGGATTTTAGAATACAGTATGATCTAAGACCCAACCAACCTTCAGAAATTTTAACGACACCATATTTTAAAACGAATATTATTCAGCTTGAAAGCCTTGTAAAGAGGGATTACTCTTCTCTCGATTCCTTTGTTATCCTTATGGGTGTAGCTGGGAAAGCGATAGTGAAAAGTGGTAATAACAGCGAAGAATTAAAGCAGGGTGAAAGCATTTTGATCCCAGCAGAGATGGGTGAAATAACAATAGAAGGAGGAAATTCGAAAATTTTAGAGGTAAGTCTATAATTATATTGAAAAATAGATTAAATTCGCAGCCTAAATTTAAGAAAGAATGGCAAGTAAAAGATTGTTAAAGCGCGATGTGAATTATGTGATGGGAGATATCATTGAGGCAGCATACGTTCATCAAATAGCAAATCCAAAGACGGACAACAAAAAATCTGAAGCGATCATTGATGAAGCAATTGCAGAATTTGATGATTTGATAAAAAAGATCAATGCAAAAGATGTTGAGAATAAAGCACAACATTTTAAGTCAATTGAAAAAGAATTGGAGACCAAGGCAAATAATTTGGTTACCAAGGTTAACGAATTGTAGATTAAATAGAGGCCGATGTAGCTCAGCTGGCTAGAGCAGCTGATTTGTAATCAGCAGGTCGTGGGTTCGAGTCCCTCTATCGGCTCTTTGTGAAAGCTTCTCCTTTTGGAGGAGCTTTTTTATTGAACTTAAGTGAAATAAAGCGAAGCTTTTGCAAAGTCCTCCCTAGACAATTTCGTGATAAGCGACGGTCTATTTGAAACTAAAAAACCCGGTAAATTTAATTACCGGGTTTTTTATATCTCAAAAAATTCGCTACTGGTTTTCTACCTTTTCTTCTATTTTTTCGATTTTTCTGCGTTCTTTTAAAAACTCTTTCAGTTCTTTCCCGTATTTGGATTTTTGAACCGGTGGCGTCATAGAATTATAGATAGTGTCCAGGTATTTAATATTCGCATCAAAAACCTCTGCCAATGCAAGGTAGGGAGCTATTTCCAGGTCCTTGTTTGTAATAGCGAAATTCACAGTATATAAATATTTCCTTTTCAACAGCTGGTCATATTCCTTGTTCACAGCTATAAATAGTTCCTCGTTTTCATCACGCTGAGCTTCAAAATTCTGTTGGATAAGCTCCAGGTTCCGGTCGTTAAACCGCTTCATCATTTCCCTGTAATCCTGCAGTTTTTCCTGATTTTTAGAACCGGTTACTTTAGCATCGGGTTGAAAATTTTTAAGCGTAGTATTTATTATAACTTCGCCTTCTTCAGCAAAAAAATCGATGCGGTCATCATATTCTCCATTACCTGCTTTATCCAAGGTTAGGTACATCATCTGTGGGCTACTTATATAATCTTCCAGGATAAAATTTGCATCTCCTGTTATCTGGACGGAATCCACATTTACCAAAATGGTGTCATCAACTTTTTGAAGATAGAGGGTTCCTTTTTTAAGACCTTCTATGTTTCCTTTAACAATGAGGTTGCTTTCCTTTTTAGAACAAGCAGCAATACTGATAACCAGTAAAAATAAAAAACAAATTTTTTTCATGAATTTCTGTTGATTTAACGGTCGCAAATATCATATAAATTTTCAATTTTTACTAACTCGCGGCTGCCAATTGCATTAAAATTGTACACAATATTGCACCGTAGGTGCCCACCACATAACCAAAAACAGCAAGGAGAACTCCTACTGTGGCCAGGGAGGGGTGAAAAGCTGCTGCTACAACAGGGGCGCTGGCTGCACCTCCAACATTGGCCTGGCTTCCCACCGCAAGGAAAAAATAAGGAGCCTTGATCAATTTTGCTATCAGGATTAAAAGTCCGGCGTGAATACCCATCCACACCACTCCAATAGCAATAAGCCCCGGATTGTCAAAAACCATTGTAAGATCCATTTTCATTCCAATTGTGGCAACCAGGATGTAGATGAAAACACTTCCAATTTTACTTGCCCCGGCGCCTTCATAGCTCTTGAGTCTTGTAAAGGAAAGTATAATTCCTATTGCGGTTGCGATGGAAATCATCCAGAAAAATGAGGATCCAAAGGAGGCTAACGTGCTTTTTTTATCACTAAAAACCTCAAAATTTGAAGTTAAGTAGTTCGTTATTCCATCTGAGCCCCAATGGGCGATACCCACCGCTCCAAAGCCTATTGCCAGCATGATCATAAAATCTGCAAGAGTTGGGGTTCGGGTAACACTTTCGGCGTAAGAAGCAACTCTGTTCTTTAGATTTGTGATTGCCGAATCATCTGCACCCAGCCATTTATCAATGCGTTCATTTCTTCCAATTCCAAATAGAATTAAAGCCATCCAGAGATTTGCCACCACAATATCCACTAAAACCATTCCTCCATAAAGGTCGGGGTTGTATTCATAGATCTCCAGCATTGCTGCCTGGTTGGCACCGCCGCCAATCCAGCTTCCCGCAAGGGTGGAAAGGCCACGCCAAACCGCATCCGGACCTACTCCACCAACCGTTTCTGGTGATACCGCGGAAATTAACAAAATAGCCAGCGGGCCACCAATTATAATCCCAATGGTTCCTGTAAAAAACATAATAAGTGCTTTAGGGCCCAAATTAAATATTGCTTTAAGGTCAATGCTTAGCGTCATTAAAACCAGGGAAGCTGGCAATAAATATCTGCTGGCAATAAAATATAGCTGGGAGGTATCATCGTCGATGATTCCAAGAGAGTTAAAGATTGCTGGTATTAAATAACACATTAAAAGAGCAGGAACAACCGAGTAGAATTTTTTCCAGAAGCCTTCTTTTTGAGAGGAGGTGTAAAATACAAATCCCAGTGCTATCATCAATATTCCTAAAACGATGGCATCATTGGTGAAAAGAGGGGTGTTTTCCATAAATTGATTTCTTTGGGCGCCAAAATACAATTTTTATTAGTGAATACTCCGGTTTCAGGATATTTCAGGAGCTTGTTTAAATAA
>JAWOHC010000324.1:0-3266 GCA_046496275.1 Gillisia sp. | reverse complement strand
TTCATCATAACGATGAAGGGTTTTTTTTTGTTCCATACTTTTTAGAAGCACGTATCGAAAGATAGGTGTTTTTTTTGTTTGTAAAAAAAATGTAATGGCTCACCACCGCCCATACCTCTCGGGCGGGCCAGCCCATTCCCAAAGGAGAAGTTAAGTTCGTTAGCACAGATGGTATTGCTGTATTGTGGGAGAGTATGTCGTCACCTTTTTTTTGAAAACCTTCATCATTACGATGAAGTGTTTTTTTTGTGCTATATTTTTTTGAAAGAAAGAGGAAGCACGGATTCCTAATCCGCGATGGTATATAGTTAGTTTGGAATTGAAATCAGCGCCGACATATTTTTGTTTAATTCTTTTTTACAAAGTTTGCGCACGGTGGCAAATCCTTGCCATCCTTTCTCCCATCAATAAGTTAGTGTGGATTCGCGATCCGAACGAAAATAGTCCTGTCAATGGTCAATGTGGGGGCAAGAATTCATACAAACTTAGTTCAATGGTAGTTAAAAAAGTGGGAAATGGCCACTACATTGAACGCGATGAATCCTGAATATTTTTGGTTAAAGCAAAAGCAAACTTATCTATCAAAATTCATAAAAAAAGCTGCCTTTTATTGGGCAGCTTAATTTTAAAACATCAATACCTTATTTTAGGAGGATACTATTCCTAATGCATAAAGTTGTTCCATGGTAGGTGTTTTACTTCCACCTTCAGGTTCGAGGGTAATTCCAAATCCTTCTGAAAGGTTTACATTTTGCAACTGAAATATTTTGTTTTCATCATCTTCAAATGCATCCAGTAGTCCAATACTGCTCGGGGTAAGTGGATCCATTTTTAAGGACCAAACCTGATATACCATTCCCCTTGGCGGCGATGGAAGTTCTTTAGCATCTATATAGGTTATATTTTTTTCTTTATCCCAATATGCGGTTGCATAAGCATCTGGGGCTATGGGTTGTCCCTGAAGAGGTACTTCCAGGATGTTCTTATCTCTTAAAACAGATAAAAGTTCCTGTGTTTTTTGTGCATTATTCCTGGCTCCTGCAATGTCTGTTTCCATTTGGATCTTTTCAGTTTGTAATGCCTGAAGAGATTGCCTCAATTCCCGATTTTCATTAAATAATGTAAATAACCCTATAAGGAAAAGGATACTGGCTGCCCAACCAATATAGGCTGCCCAGTTAGTGTCTTTCTTTGTCAATTCTATAACTTTATTCCTTCTGGATAATTTTTCCTTCAAAGATTGTAATAAGAATTCAGGATCATATGGGGCAGCAGCACTCGATAAAGTTAGAAGTGCTTTTTCTATTTCCTCTACTTCAACCTTTACTTCCGGATATTCCTTTAGAGTATGGGTTACTTCAGCACTTTCCGATTCAGAAAGAGCCCCATAAACGTATAATTCCAATATTCCGGACTCTATGTATTTATTAATATCCATAATTATACTACGTTAGATCTTAATTTATCTATACAAACCCGGTTTCTGGTTTTGACTGTTCCCAATGGAATGTCAAGTTCTTCTGCTGTTTCTTTTTGGGTAAAGCCTTTAAAGAATAAAAGGTCGATTAATTTCTTACACATAGGTTCGAGCAAATCTATATATTTTTGTAATCCAATAGCGTCTATTTTTCCGGACGAGTTGCTTTTGGCTTCCAATATATCTACGAAATTATCACTTTTTAGGTTTAATTGTTTGTTTTTAAAATCTTTGGACCTTATTTTATCAATGGAAGCATTTCGGGCAATATTGAGGATCCAGGTAAAGAACCTCCCTTTATTTGCATCGTAGGATGGTGCATGATTCCATATTTTTAGAAAGACATCCTGCAGGACTTCTTCTGAAACCTTCTCATCCCGAATGATGCTGTAAATAATTCCATAAGTGCTAACAGAATATAGTTGGTAAATCCGTTCGAAAGCTTTTTCATTTCCGGACTGAAGTTCATTGATCAATTGGTCTTGTTGCATGAAGAAAGGGGATAGCTGAATTTTTTGAAAAATGGGTTAAAAATAATAAAAGCAACCCCACAGGTTGCTTTTATTATTTAAATCTTTAAAATTAAATAAAATTATTTAATTGTTCCACAACCTACCCTTGTCCCAGCGTTACCGGCTGGTTGGGAGGTGAAATCATCTACCCCATCATGAATGACCAATGATTTTCCTATAATATTTTTTGTTTCATCGTCACAACCTATACACCATTCATCTGTAGTCATAGTAATAGTTCCGTTGCCATTTGCATCTACCCTAAAATTACCTATATCACCTTTGTGGTATCCAGCCGGATCTCCCCATTTCCCATGTTTTTCAAATGTAGGATTCCAATGTCCACCAGCAGAGGAACCATCTTCTGCGGAACAATCTGCATTTTCATGAAGATGAATTGCGTGCAATCCTTCCGCCAATCCATCAATTACAGCGGTCATAGTAACTTCTCCGTCTTCTTCGGTGAAAACTGCATTTCCTGAAAGATTACTACCACTCTTAGGATCTATTTTTAAAGTTATTTTTTTTAACTCTTGTGTCATCTCACTATCAGAAGACTTTTTTTCTACATCGTTTTCTTTTTTGTCGCTTTTACATCCAACAATAACCAGGGATGCACAAAAGAGAAAAGTTAAACTTAGTTTTTTCATAATTCGGTTAATTTATTAAATATTCTACACCTCTAAAGTAAACCGCCTGTAGGAAATCACCAAAGATTTAAGGATTGCTTAACAGTAAGGAGCTTATTGTTTAATTTTTTTGGAATAATGTCACCATTTCAATATTTTTTAATAAATACAATTGTAACTTTATTAAGTTTTTTGTCTTAAATAATTTATATTGTTGCATAGTAACATATTTGGAGATTTGAATCTACTAAATTTTAAAAGGAATTAGTCCGTTTTTCTCAAAACAACATTTATGGTAATAAATAAAATCAAAAGAACCAATACGGTACTGTTTTTTATTTTTCTGATAATTGTAGGTCTTTATTATGGAGCCACCTTTTTAATACCATTTACCTTTGCTGTATTTTTTTCTACTCTGGTGGTTCCTTTTAGTAATTTTCTGGAAAGAAAGGCGGGTTTTGGCCGAATCTTATCTTCTTTTATAAGTACATTAATACTTTTTTTGGGAATAGGCATACTAATGTTTTTACTCTTTAGGCAACTTGAGGTATTTGTTCGGGACATTGTAGAAAGGAGGGTTGAAATTATGGAATTTTTGGTGGTTCTCCAGGAAGAATTAGTAATTTTAACAGGATTTACTACGAATCA
>JAWOHC010000195.1:0-3797 GCA_046496275.1 Gillisia sp. | reverse complement strand
CAAAAGGCTCATCCAGCAAAATAAAGGCAGGGTCGGTTGCAAGGGCACGGGCGATCTCTGTCCGCCTGCGTTCCCCACCACTTAAAAGATCTCCGCGGTTTTTCCGGATATGACCCAATCCAAATTCTTCAATAAGGGACTCCATCTTATCCACCCGTTCTTTTTTGTTCATTTTGGTGAGTTCCAGAAGGCTCATGATATTGTCCTCGATGCTTAGTTTTCTGAATACGGAAGCTTCCTGAGCCAGATACCCAATTCCGTGTTGTGCGCGTTTGTACATCGGGAATTTGGTGATCTCCATATTGTCCAGGAAAATCTTTCCACCGTTGGGCTTTATAAGGCCAACGATCATATAGAAAGAAGTGGTTTTTCCGGCACCATTAGGCCCAAGTAAACCTACGATCTCGCCCTGGTTCACTTCAATGGAAATTCCTTTTACAACTTCCTTCCCTTTATATGCTTTGACTAAATTTTCCGCAGATAACTTCATTTTCGTATACGTTCAATAATATTTGAGGAGCTAATTTTTTTAAGATTCCAGAGGCCATATAAATTCAGATTAGACTTTAATCATCCTTTCCTGAAGCTGTTTTGGCAAAATACAAAATAATAATCAGATGAAAACCAGCTCAAAAACAACTTAAACCTGAGCACTATTTTCCTCCAACGCTTCCCAGAATTCATAGGCGCGTCTTAAATGCGGGATTACAATGGTTCCACCTATAAGGGTAGCTATTCCAAGGGTTTCCATTACTTCTTCTTTGGTAATCCCTTCCTTATAACAGGTTTCAAGGTGGTATTTCACACAATCATCACAACGTAAAACGGTAGATGCTACCAATCCCAGTAATTCCTTGGTCTTTAGATCCAGTGCTCCCGGTGCAAAAGCATTGGTATCCAGGTTAAATATGCGTTTAATGATTTTATTATTGTCTTTCAAAATCTTATCATTCATCCGCTCCCGGTATGAATTGAATTCTTCAACCTGATTTGTCATAAATTTAAACTCGTTTTTTTAATTTTTTTTCTTCTCTTTTAAATACAATACGCGAGATAAAAATACTTATTTCATACAATATCAAAACCGGAATGGCCACAATAATTTGCGAAACGATATCCGGAGGGGTGATAATTGCTGAAAATATTAGTACAAGCACAAGCGCATATTTTCTATAGGTCCTTAGAAATTGCGGTGTAATAACCCCAACTTTGGTAAGGAAAAAAATGATTATTGGCAATTCAAAGATCAATCCACTGGCAAGCACAGCAGCCCTTACCAGGCTAATATAACTACTTATGTCAAATTCGTTAAGCACAAGTTCACTTACCTGATATTTCCCCAGGAAATTTATAGATAAAGGTGTGATCACGTAATAGCCAAATAAAACCCCTAAAAAGAAGAGGAGCGAGGAGATGAAAATGAATCCCCGGGCATTGCTTTTTTCATTGGTTTTCATTGCCGGAGCTACGAATTTCCAGAATTCATAGATCACATATGGAAATGCGATAATAAAACCGGCGGTAATTGAAACCCATACATGGGCAGCAAACTGCCCTCCCATGGTACGACTTTGAATGGTAAATGGCAGCTCCTGAAAACAAAATCCGCCATCTACTCCCACAAAGGTGGTGATCCGGCATAAAATTTCATAAGTCCAGAAATCACCTTTACTGGGTCCGAATAAAAGAACATCAAAAATAAATCCTTTCGCCAGAAATGCCACGGTTGCTGCTATAACAATAGCTAAAGTAGCTCTTATTAAATGCCAGCGAAGGTCTTCAAGATGGTCTAAAAACGACATCTCATCGTTGGGGGTTTTTACTTTTGCCATTATATAATTCCTTCTCTTATTAGATTATGAATGTGTACAACTCCGGCATATTTTTCGCCATCCTGTGCTATTAACTGAGAGATTTTAAACTCCTGGAGCATATCAAGGGCATCTACTGCCATCGCATCCTGGTTTATTGTTTTAGGGTTTTTGCTCATAATATCTCTTGCGGTGAGATTGATAAAAGCCTCATTGTTTCGAAGCATGCGTCTTATGTCTCCATCGGTAATAATTCCGATGATTTTTTCATTTTCAATTACAGCAGTTACACCCAGCATTTTTTCAGATATTTCAATAATCACATCTCTAACGTTTGTTTCCGGGCTTACCCTGGGAAGTAAATTCTGGGAGGTAATGTCACTTACCCTTAAATATAATTTTTTGCCAAGTGCTCCCCCGGGATGATATCTTGCAAAATCATTACTGGAAAAGCCCCGTAAATCCAATAAACAAACCGCCAGGGCATCTCCCAAAACCAATTGGGCAGTTGTGCTGGTAGTAGGGGCCAGGTTATTTGGGCAGGCTTCCTTCTCTACATACGCATTTAAAACAAAATCGGATTGCTGCCCAAGGAAAGAATCTTTATTCCCGGTAATTGCAATAATTTTATTGTTGAAATTCTTGATTAAAGGAACCAGGACTTTTATTTCGGGCGTATCTCCGCTTTTGGAAATACAAATTACCACATCATCTTTTAAAATCGTCCCCAAATCTCCGTGAATTGCGTCTGCAGCGTGCATAAAAATGGCAGGAGTCCCCGTAGAATTTAGGGTTGCAACAATCTTTCCTGCAATAATGGCACTTTTTCCTATTCCTGTAATAATTACCCTACCTTTTGAGTTATAGATACATTGAACCGCCTGAGCAAATTCTTCAGAAAGTAAATTTCCTAGATTTGCAATGGCTTTGGCTTCAATGGAAATGGTATCTTTGGCTACAGAAAGAATTTTTTCTTCAAGTTTCAAATTTGTATAATTATGAATTGTGAATACTAAAGAAATATGTATCTTTATTAGTGCAAATGTATGTAAAATTGTAACACAATTGAATGGGTCCTACCGAAATCGATTTACACAAACAGCTTAAAAAGTACTTTGGATTCAGTCAATTCAAAGGCCTTCAGGAACAAGTAATTACCAGTATCGTCAACGGGCACAACACTTTTGTGATTATGCCTACCGGTGGCGGTAAGTCCTTGTGTTACCAGTTGCCGGCATTAATAGCCGAAGGAACTGCCATCGTGGTATCACCCCTTATCGCCTTGATGAAAAACCAGGTGGATGCAATTCGCGGTATTTCTTCGGAACACGGGGTAGCCCACGTATTAAATTCTTCCCTCAATAAATCTGAGGTCAGGCAGGTAAAAGAAGATATTACTAATGGCATCACAAAACTGCTGTATGTAGCACCCGAATCCCTTACCAAAGAGGAAAATGTTGAATTTCTGCGCAGTGTAAAGGTTTCCTTTATGGCTGTAGATGAAGCGCATTGTATAAGTGAATGGGGACATGATTTCCGTCCTGAATACCGGAATTTACGAACCATCATTAAACGTATAGGAGATAATATTCCCATTATTGGACTTACTGCTACCGCAACTCCAAAAGTTCAGGAAGATATTCTGAAAAATCTTGGGATACCAGATGCAAAAACCTTTAAGGCGAGTTTTAACCGCCCCAACCTATATTATGAGATCCGGCCAAAGACCAAAAATGTAGATGCTGATATCATTCGCTTTGTAAAGCAAAATGAAGGAAAATCCGGGATTATTTATTGTTTAAGCCGAAAAAGGGTAGAAGAACTTGCTCAAACGCTTCAGGTAAACGGAATTAAAGCGGTGCCTTATCACGCGGGGCTTGATCCAAAAACCCGCATTCGTCATCAGGATATGTTTATCATGGAGGATACGGATGTAGTGGTGGCGACCATCGCTTTTGGAATGGGGATCGATAAGCCCGATGTGCG
>JAWOHC010000194.1:0-8719 GCA_046496275.1 Gillisia sp. | reverse complement strand
CTTCATTAAGCAAATTCGGTGACCCTCCTATTTCATTGATTAAATTATTCACCGGGCAACCCATCAATTTTTCATCATTGGTAAAGGCCTTGAACTTATTTAAAAAGGTGTTTTTTAGAATAGGCTTGGCTTTCCCTTCCGTATATAAGGGCGAGATCATCGCTTCGTAAATCCTGGTGTTCAATTCGGCTTTTACAACCAATACGCCCAGATCATCCTTATTTTTGAAATTGTGGTAAAATGCACCCTTAGACAAACCGGCAGCTTTCATAATTTCATTGATGCTGGTGGCCTTAAATCCGTTTTTATAAAACTGCTGAAAGGCTGTTTCCGTAATTAAATTTCGGGTGGCTTCTGTTTTTAATTCCTGTTCCATACTGCAAAACTACTAAAAACATTCTGGTTAGAATGTTTTTAGCTTGCATTTAACTTTAAAGTTACGGGAACAAGGCTACGCTAGTTGAATTCGCAATGAAACAGCAACCAATGAAGGCTTATTTTATTAAGAAGGAAGGAGGATCAGCTTCCTGGTTTTAGCCCACTCCCCGATTGGCAAAATTTGGGTCGAACTACCAACAAGCCGAATCCGGTAAAATAATGTCTGTAGTTTTCAAGCAGATTTCCCCATTTTCGGGAGCTCCAGTTTTAGCTCCTATGGGGCGTGCCTTGATAAAAAAGCTAAGCAGGATTTGGCAACAGAAATCTGGTTTTGTTTGGAATTGTTGATGTTGGTAAACCGGTCCTAAAACCGGGAGCTGTTTTTTTGTTTAAGTTCGATTCTTTGTTTCCCCTGGAAGATATATCCTGAGATTAACCCCTAAAAAAATTCTTCGGTATTCCGGAAGCTTTTCTCTTGTACTGATTTTGAAAGATCCGGATCCATTTCAAGTTCAACCTGCATTTTTAATTTATTCGCCCTGATTTTTTTTGTAAAATTCGGATAAAAAACTCCTATTTTCTCAAACACCTCTATTACAGCACTTTACTAAGCAAAGTCTCTTGATAAATTTTAACTTAGTATGACTTTGGTCATATATTAAAAAGCAGAACACCTTTAAATTTACACCCTAATTCAAACCTAAACAAATGATAAAATTATCAAAATTTATGCTGTTTTTATTTACAATTGTCGCTTTTACTGCCTGCGGTGATTCAGAAAAGAAAGACAAAGACGAAATGAAAATGGAAGATTACAGCAAGGAGGCTCCTAAAGCAGATGCTCCCGCAACGAGTTCTGCAGACATGACCGATATGTCCAACAAAGGAATAGGTCCTGTAAAATCGATAACTCTGGATGCTGAGATCGATAAAGCGCTAGCTGTAAGGGGAGAAACAGTTTATAATAATATGTGTACTGCCTGCCACAAAATCGATAAAAAATTTATTGGTCCGGCAATGGTAGGAATCACTGAACGACGCTCTCCTGAATGGATTATGAACATGATCCTTAATCCTACGGAAATGATTGCCAAAGATCCTATTGCAAAACAATTGATGATAGAATCTAATATGGCAGTAATGGCCAATCAAAACCTAACCGAGGAAGAAGCCAGATCTATTTTGGAGTATTTCAGGACTCTTAAAGAAGCGTTGTAAAATATGATCAATATCAAATTTTAACGAAAATCATTTCGGAAATTTTTAAACTCCTAACCAAAAACCAAATAATATGAAAACACAATCCGCTTTATTTGCTTTCCTTATAATTGCAGGCACAATGTTGTTTGTAGGATGTAAGGAAAACTCCTCAGAGGGCGTTCCTGAAACTAACACCGGTGCCGAGGCTACCGAGGCTGGTTCCAATCGCGGCCAGGCATTTATTGAAGACGAGGATTCTGAGCCCAATGCTTTGCGCACCGCCATCAATTCACCAGACCATACCACCCTGGTAGCTGCTGTACAGGCTGCAGGAGTTGAAAATGCCCTGGTTAATGTAGGACCACTAACAGTATTCGCACCTACAAATGCTGCATTTGAAAAATTACCAGATGGAACGGTAAACGATCTATTAAAACCTGAAAATAAAGGAAAACTAGCTTATATCCTTAAAAATCACGTGGCCCCTAGTAATTATCCTATTGAAACTCTTAAAAAGAATGTGGAAAGAGGTAGAACCCTGTATATGGCTTCAGGAGAAAATGTTCCTGTAACTATGGAAGGTGATGAAATTTATGTGAACGGGACAAAAATTGTGGCCTCCGTAAAAGTAAGTAACGGATGGGTACACATCATAGAAGACGTCATATTACCTCAAAATTAATTAATAAATCACACCAATGAAAAAAGTATATCACATTTTACCCGCCTTTATACTCGCCCTGATTATGGGGAGTTGCGGAACAGATCAAACGGGCAAGCAATCTGGCGCTATGGCAGGAAATGCAGCCGAAAGAGTGTATGTTGCACCAGGAGAACACGATGAATTTTACAGTTTTTTCTCCGGCGGATTTAGCGGGCAGGTTTCTGTATACGGGCTACCTTCAGGAAGATTGCTAAAAGTTATCCCGGTTTTCTCCCAGGATGCAGAAAAAGGCTATGGTTACAACGAAGAAACCAAGCCAATGTTAAATACCTCTTACGGGTTTGTGCCCTGGGGAGACCTTCATCACCTTGATATTTCCCAAACCAATGGAGAACTGGATGGGAGATGGATCTTTACCCACGAAAATAATACGCCAAGGGTAGCACGAATTGATCTTACCACATTTGAAACCGTAGAGATCCTTGAGATCCCTAATAGTGCCGGTAATCACAGTTTTGCTATTACCGAGAACACAGAATATCTTGTTGCAGGAACACGTTTTTCTATCCCTTCACCTCAAACAGATATGACTATTGCAGACATGAAAGGCAACTTTAAGGGCCCCATGACTTTTGTGAAAATAGATCAGGAAACCGGAGGAATGGAAATCGCTTTTCAGGTGATTATGCCAGGTTTTAGTTTTGACCTTGCACATCCCGGAAGAGATGCTTCACACGGATGGATGTTTTCTACAGTCTACAATACTGAAGAAGCTCATACCTTAATGGAAGTTAACTCTTCACAAAATGATAAAGATTTCATTGTCGCTGTAAACTGGAAGGTAATTGAAGAATATGTAAATACTGTGGGTGGGGTTACTATGCCAGCAGAGTATGCACATAACATTTTTGACCACGACACCCATACCGCTACAAGTGAAATGAAAAAGGGAATCCTTACTGTAAATCCTATAGACATTCCTGGAGCTGTTTACTTTATGCCAACGCCAAAATCTCCACACGGTGTGGATGTTGACCCTACAGGAGAATATATAGTAGGAAATGGAAAACTGGCAGCAGAATTAACTGTTTTCTCCTTTTCAAAAATAAAAAAGGCAATTGAAGACAAAAATTTTGATGGTGAAGTTTATGGCATGCCTATATTAAATTACGATGCCATTCTTGGCGGGATAGTTAGAGAGCCGGGGTTAGGTCCTTTACATACCGAATTTGACGGAAAGGGTTATGCATATACCACCTTCTTTATTTCATCAGAAGTAGTTAAATGGAGCCTTGATGATTACCAAATAATCGATAGAAAACCTACCTATTACTCTCCAGGACATTTAATGATACCGGGTGGTAATTCCAGAAAACCTTTTGGAAAATACCTTGTGGCAATGAACAAAATTACCAAAGACAGGTATTTACCTACAGGACCGGAAATGAATCACTCTGCACAACTTTTTGATATCTCCGGAGATAAAATGGAATTGCTGTTGGATTTCCCAACTATTGGAGAGCCACATTACGCGGCAGGAATACCGGCATCTATTATAAAAGGCAATTCAAGAAAGATTTATCGCCTGGATGAAAACAAACACCCCCACGCAGTAAAAAGAGAATCTGAAACACGGGTAGAACGCAATGGTAAGGATGTTCACATATATATGTCCATGGTAAGAAGTCACTTCTCTCCAGACAATATTGAAGGAGTTAAGGTAGGCGATAAAGTATACTTCCACGTAACGAACCTTGAGCAGGACTTTGATGTACCTCATGGATTCGCAATGCTGGGAGCAAATACTGCTGAATTACTTGTAATGCCGGGTGCCACAAAAACAATGCTTTGGGAGCCAAAACGTGAAGGAGTATGGCCTTTATATTGTACAGATTTCTGCTCAGCCCTACACCAGGAAATGCAGGGATATGTAAGGGTATCTGCTGAAAATTCAAATGTACCCCTTACCTGGTCTTTAGACGGTGATTAGAGAAGTTTGATTAGTTGAAATGTAGCTTTTCCTATGATCAGAAAGCGGGTCGGAATATGCGGCCCGCTTTTTTATTTAAAACAAAAATCATGAAAAAATCAGGTGTATTAATGATGATAGGATCCCTGTTGCTTCTGGGACTATTTATCTATCCTTTATGGAACATTCAACTAGGAGCCCCTCAATATCCAGATCCTCTGGCAATGAACATTTACATAAGTGGGATTGAAGGAGAAGAGGAATTTGATATTCAGAATATCGATGGAGTAAACAAATATATTGGGATGAAAAAAATCCCTAAACCCGAAGAAATGTGGGAATTCCGGGTGTTCCCCCTTGTTATTGGAGGTATGGCCGCCTTTGGATTTTTACTGGGCCTGTTAGGTTTCCTTGGCAAAATAAGCCCTTATTGGTTCCTGGGATGGTTCATCCTTATGGGAATTTTGGGTTTACTTGGAATGATAGACTTTAATAACTGGTTACTGGATTACGGGACAGATCTTAATCCCAATGCCATTATAAAATTAACAGATCCCGAGGGCAACCCCTTAAATTATAAACCCCCTTTGTTTGGATCACAGCAAATACTCAATTTTAACGCACATTCTTATCCCAGAGCAGGTGCTTACCTGTTATTTTTAGGAATGATATTAACTTTGATAGCCTTTTTTATTGGAAGAAAGGAACAACATAAATAAATTCGAGATCATGAAAAAGATAATTTTTACCTTATTAATTACAGTAATGTACGGAAGTCTTATTTCCTGCAGTACAGAACCTGAGGCCATAAATTATGGTCATGATGCCTGCCACTTCTGCGAAATGACCATTGTGAGCCAGGCCCACGCTGCCCAGGCAGTGAGCGTAAAAGGAAAGCAGTTTAAATACGATGCTATAGAATGTATGGTTAACGATATAAATAAGAACCAAACTGAAATGGCAGTGGAAATGGTATCCAACTTTATGCAACCCGGCACCATGATACCGGCCCAAAAAGCACATTTTATTATTAACGATAGCATCAATAGCCCAATGGGTGCAAACCTTGCCGCCATAAAGTTAAATTCTCACGGAGATCCGGACGGTTTATATACCTGGAAAGAGTTAAAAAATAGATTTTTAGAAGACAATAACCTTATGATAACCGCAGACTAATGAAATATTTAATGCTTCTGCTCTTTATACTTGGAATCTTCTCCACTCAGGCCCGGGAAATCGTGGTATGTAATACCTGCGAGGTTACAACAATCAAAGAGGCTGTTGCACTTGCCCAGGATGGAGATCTTATAAGAATTAAGGCTGGAACATATAAGGAGAATGATATTCACATAATAAATAAATCCATAAAGATTGTTGGAGAGAAAAATTCCATTTTGGATGCAGAAATGAAGGGAAGCGCGCTAAATGTTCAGGCAGAAAATTTTTCTATTGAAGGGTTAACCATCAAAAACATAGGAAAAAGCCATACCCGCGAATTTGCCGCTATACTTATTGCCAGATCCTCTAATTTTGAGATTAGCAATACCATCCTGGAAAATGTTTTCTTCGGAATTTTGGTGGAACGCTCATCAATGGGTAAGATCACGGGAAACAGGGTAAGCAGCAATGCAACACGGCAGGATAATTCCGGTAACGGCATTCATCTATTCCATTCAAACGAAATGGAGATTACCCATAATATTGTAACCGGAACCCGCGATGGCATTTACCTTGAATTTACCAATGAAAGCCTTATTTCCAATAACATTTGCAAAGATAATTTAAGGTATGGCCTGCATTTTATGTTTTCCAATAACAACCAATACATTGAAAATGTATTTGAAAGCAATGGTGCCGGAGTGGCGGTAATGTTCTCAAAAAACATCAAAATGATAAGAAATCACTTCAAAAAAAGCTGGGGAAACGCGGCCTTCGGTTTATTGCTTAAAGAGATTAATGATGCAGAGTTAAAGCACAATATTTTTGAGAACAATACGGTAGCCATAAGTGCAGATGGGACAAACAGAATTAATTATATTGAAAACGATTTTAAGAATAACGGGTATGCAGTAAAAATACGCGGAGCTTGTTATAAAAATATTTTTTACCGAAATAATTTTCTATACAACGCCTTTGATGTGGCATATAATGGGCAGATAAATGAAAATTCTTTTGATCAAAATTACTGGAGCAACTATTCAGGATATGATCTTGACAAAGATGGAATAGGAGATGTCCCTCACCGTCCTGTTAAACTTTTTTCATACCTGGTGAACAAATCGCCTGAAGCTATTGTGTTGCTGCGAAGCCTGTTTATAGATATAATTGATTTTTCAGAAAAAGTGTCGCCTATATTCACCCCGGCAGACCTTATTGATGCTAACCCCAAAATGAAACAACTTGTATGGTAACCTACCAGGAAATAGATAAAAAATTTGGTCCAAATGTGGTATTGAACGGTTTAAACCTCTCTATCCCAAAAGGAGGAATAGTTGCAATACTTGGGCCCAATGGCTCTGGCAAAACAACAATGATAAAAAGCCTGCTTGGAATGGTGATTCCCGATAAAGGAACTATCACACTCAATGACCAGCCTATAAAAAATCAATGGAAATACCGCAATAACATAGATTACTTGCCGCAAATTGCCAATTTCCCTGAGAACCTCACGGTCCAGGAACTTTTGAATATGATTAAAGATCTTCGGGGGAAAACCACCAAAGACAAAGAACTTATAGAATTCTTTAAACTGGATTTTTTCCTGGATAAAAAATTAAAAACCCTTTCCGGAGGAACAAAGCAAAAGGTTAACCTCGTGCTTACCTTTATGTTTGACAGCCCTTTGGTGATACTGGATGAGCCTACTTCGGGTCTTGATCCTATTTCCCTAATAAGATTAAAAGACCTTATTCGCAAAGAAAAGGCCAACGGGAAAACCATTTTAATCACCTCGCATATTATGAATTTTGTTGAAGAAATGGCAGATGAGATCGTGTTTTTACTGGAAGGTCAAATCTATTTTCAGGGTACTGTGTCCCAAATCAAGGAAAAGACCGGACAGAACGATTTTGAATATGCCATAGCAACTATTTTATCTGATAACCATGTTTAAAATTCTCAAATATAGTGTTTACGATCTGGCCCGAAGTCGCTGGAGTTACGTGTACTTTTTCTTTTACCTGCTGCTGGGTATTGTGCTGCTGTTTTTAAATAACAACCTATCCAATGCGGTAATCACCCTAATGAATGTAATCATTATCCTGGTGCCACTTATAGGAACCATTTTTGGAATAATGTACTATTATAATTCCAGGGAGTTTACAGAGTTGCTGCTAGCTCAGCCAATTAAACGAAGCTCCATTTTCCTGGGCCAGTATTTGGGGGTGGCCATATCCCTTTCCCTAAGTCTTGTTCTTGGCCTGGGGATTCCTTTTATTGCCTATGGAATATTTGAATCGGCCACTATTTGGGATTTCTTCTCCTTATTAACTACAGGAGTCTTCCTTACCTTCATTTTTACCGCCTTGGCTTTTAACATCGCGCTTTCCAATGAAAATAAAATCAAAGGCTTTAGCTACGCTATTCTTATGTGGTTATTTCTAGCTGTGATTTATGATGGACTTTTCCTGTTATCCCTGGTGTATTTCCAGGAATATCCATTGGATAAATTCTCACTTGTGGCCACCATGCTCAACCCTATTGACCTCTCGCGTATACTCATTATTTTAAAGCTGGATATAGCCGCATTACTGGGATATACCGGAGCCGTTTTTAAGCAGTTTTTTGGAACTGGATTGGGATTTACCATGGCTATGGCTATGCTTTCGGTTTGGGTGGTACTACCTGTAGCAAGAATGCTCTATGTGGCTAAAAGAAAAGATTTTTAGAGTCATTTAATTTTCAATAAAACCAATACCTATGAAAAATTTTATAGTAACCTGCTTTCACTTTAGAAAGTCCTGTGAAAGTTCTTTTTGAATCGAAGAAAAACAGGATATTCATTTTGAATAGGTTAAAATCAACCTGCAGCATACCCCTAAAAATTAAAAGCCCCGTAAACATTGTGTTTTGGGGCTTTTAGCGAGAAAACCTAATTAATTGCGTTGATCCCGGGAAAGGGAACTAATAAGGTTACTCCTTGAAATCAAGATTTCTGGGCGATGAAAGCGTTGAGAGTTCCGGTGATAGTGATTTTAAAGGAGACTTCCCTGAAACTCGTTAAACAAAATTTAAAATTTTTCAATACTTTTATAACCAATATAAATCATATTTATTTTAATGGTATTAATCGACAGGTACCGTAAAATATGACCAATATCATATTTTAGACGTACGCCTGGTTTTATTTTTGTTAGCGAAATAAACTGAAGCATATATGGCCGGATCTGTAAAAAAGAGAAGCTTTTTCCAAAGACTACTTCCTCCCCCAAAATGGAGATTAGCAGCAACCCTTTCAATAGGAGCATTTTTAGGTCTTGGATTTTACATTTTAAAGCTCAGCAATGCAG
>JAWOHC010000191.1:0-3352 GCA_046496275.1 Gillisia sp. | reverse complement strand
AAATTGCCTCTGCAGGAATAAGGGAAATCCCTTTTGGAATTTTAGTATGGGTGAATATCATGCTGTTGTCTATAGGAATATATTGCAGTTGAATATCTTCTATTAACCTGTTTCCGCCTACCCCGCTCAATAAATTTCCCTGAAATATATTTTCAGAGATTTTCACCAGGGTAACGGTATATTCCTGGTCCATTTGAAAACATTCACCGATTTGAAGTTCAAAATTTTCAAGGCAGTGAACTCCCTGAACCCTGTCTTTTGTAATATGGACTAAGTCAATAGTAAACGCATTCTGCCCATCGCCGGAAATCGAGCGCCATTCCCCTGCAATGTTCTGTGCTCCTGCAATAACCCATGAAAACATTAGGAACGCGGAAATCAATAGTATTTTTAGTATCATCTTATTGAATTTTTAAGTTATTTAAAAATTAAGTCCTGGTTCCTGATTCTAACAGTTGCGCCAATGGCGGAACGATCTTGATTCTTTACCGGACATTACTCATACCTTTTATTTTCCCGTAACCCGAACGTTATCAATATCATAAGTAGTGGTTTTATTGGGAACTCCGCCCATATATCTAAAAGCAACATTGATGGTTCCTTCCATACACGATATATCGATTAAGGATCTTTTAAAAATAGTCGCTGCCTGATTTGATGGACCCAAAGGAATTTGGGCATCCAGTAAATTCCAATTGGTTGTTAATGGGTTTCCAGTATATTCATTTGTGATATAAACCCTCAAAATAGTTGCGTTATCAAAGGAGGAACGCACATCAAAAGATAAAACTTCTTCACGGAATTTATCTAAACCAATTCCGGGAGTGACCAGCCAGGCCTCCAAAGGTGCTTCCTGCGTCCTATATGCTGAAATCCGAACATGTCTGTTTCCGGCCAGGGTTCCGGGCTTAAAAACCTCGCTGCCACCACTAACATTGATGTTGGTCCAACCTCTGGTTTCCAGCATCCTAAGCGTTGTAATGGTCTCAAAACTTTCCTGAAAAAGAATTTCCGCTCCGGGAGTTGAATTTTCCCCACATTTAAAAAATTCCGGATCACAGCGTGCGCCATCTTCAAAAAAAAGATCCTCCGGAGTATTGAGCACAACTATAAAAAAATCATCGTAAAAATCCCTTGTTAAAACCCCGGATAAGCTACCGGAAGACGGAGGCAATAACAAAGACCTGAAATCGGCATAGGTACTTGTACTTAGCATGGCGGTGGCTCCAGTCTCACAACTCTCGAGCTGGCGTACACCGTCAAATTCATCGGTTGTTTCAGCAGCAAAGGTAAGTGGACTCGCTTCCCTGAAAAGGTTCAGGTTAAACTGAACATGCGCCAGTTTGATGTACAAATTCTTTAAACTTTCCTTAAAATCCCGGATATCTACACTTAAAGGTTCAATAGCAGCTGTTTCTGAAGTTTTTAATAAGTGATCGTCCACTAAAGGTTTTGGAATGGCAACCACATTCCCCCTGTTTTGAATGCCTAATACCAATGATCCGTTATTATATCCCAAACTAAGGCCGTCAAGCTTCACATACATTTTCCTTCCGAAATCATACGTATTAAATAAGGAACCATCATCAACAAGAACCTGTATTCCCGAAGTTGGATTGGAAGGACGGTTTTGCAGCACCAGTTTTTTATAAAAGTTACCTCCTTCGTCACTGGAAATAACATAGCCTTCCATCGCTACACCTGTGCTTTGAAAAGTATAAATATCTTCAGATTCATAATCAAAATGGCCTTTTACCGCAGCGATGGTTGTAATGTTTCCATCAAATGAAATCTCAGAAACCCCAATTTCCGGCAGCTCATAGTCGTCGGTCTTCACGCAGGAATTAAGGCTTAAAAACGCCACCATACAAAACAAATTCCTTAAATTAAATTGCGTTTTTTTCATAATCAATGGTTATTGGCTTCTTATCGTTAATCCTACAGGTTTAAAATCTCACATAAATATTCGCATAATAGGTAGCGCCGTTCCCAAACCAATATCTGGATCCAAATATTGGCTGCTCTCGCTCCCGGTCTGCTTTTAGCGTTCTAAAATTGGCGTTTCTGGATTGCTCAAAACCGCCGGTTTTATATAATACATCAAAAACATTATTAAGGCTCACAAAAAATCCAAGGTAGTATCCGCCTTTTAAAAGCCAGGATTTTCCGCCAATAGCATTCACCAAAATATAATTATCAAATTGTTCCTGTTTTAGAAGGGATGTTGCAATTTCCTGATCATAATCCAATAGTGGCAATCCGTCTGCATCTGTCAAAAAATTGCTGGTTCTGGTCAAAGGGCTTACATCTGCAAAAGCGTGGGAAAAAAAATTTACCGTTGTTCCAAACCACCAGAATCCGGGATCACGATATTCAAAGCCCACTTGTGCCGCACGCTGGGGGCCACCGGCAATTCTGTAATTTTTTAAATAAGACGTCCCGTAGTTCACCACTTCGTCAAAATCATCAGAAGTTAAATATAGATTGGGATTACTGCTGTAAGTAAATTGACCCAGAGCGGCGGCGGCCTTCAGTTTTATGGTGGTGGTTATTTGGGATTCCACTCCCAGCTCTAATCCCATATGTTGCTTATCAATCCCGCTTAAAACTTCCTGAACAAATGCAGTGGTGCTGTTTCTTCCCAAGCCAGAAAGCCCATCGGCATAATAAAAGGAGATTTCGGTAGCATCCATTATTTGAGTAAAATACCCTGATAACCGGGCTTTAAACTGAAGAGCTCTGTACCTGTAACTCATATCTGCAGATCGGATTTTCTCACTTCTTAATCCTACCACGACATCATTATTTTGACGGGAATTGGAAAACGAGTTCCTCAAATTTGGTGCTTTTGAATAGTAGGCTGCATTAAAATCAATCAAATGCCTGCCGGTGATCTTATAGGTTGCACCTGTTTTGAAGCCATAATCGGTAAAAGTGAGCAGCTCACTTTTACCCAGGGAATTATCGGGAAAACTTCCGTTTTGAAAGAGACCCGTTCGTTGATAGGAAGTATGGGAAAGGTTTCCGGCCACAAAAAAATCTATAGTGTTATATTTGAATTGTGACTGAACAAAACCTTCAGCAACACCTGCATTTAAGTCGAAATTGTACTTAAAGCGGTCCCCTTCTGTTGCTATTCTGTTTCGGTTTTGTAAATCACTTTGGGCGATATCCCCTACCGGATTTTCTGCAGTTCCTTCAGCAAAAAAATCCACATCCAGATAACCGCTCCCTTCAAGTAGATCCTTTATACTGGCAAAATTTTCGCTTTTAAGGTGGGTATAACTAAGTTTTCCATTGATTATAACCGCTTCATTTAACGTATAGGTGAGAATGGAATTCATCAAAATTT
>JAWOHC010000401.1:0-13923 GCA_046496275.1 Gillisia sp. | reverse complement strand
CTACTGCTGTCCTTTTTTTCGAAAACCTGAACCCTGAAATTCGCTTTTTGAGCATTGCTAGCCTTGGCCGTATTTATTTGTTTCTTTGGGCTTTGAGCATAACTGCCCAAAAAAACAAACAACATCAGAAAAGAGATTGTTTTTTTCATTTCGCCGTTTAATTATGGTTAAGAACGGAATTTTTTCAACTTTAGTGCTTACTTTCCGGAGATTGCATCGATCCCAGGCAAGGATTTCCCTTCCAGCATTTCAAGCATAGCACCACCTCCGGTGGAAACATAACTCATTTGATCTTCCAGCCCGAATTTTTTCACTGCAGAAACGGAATCTCCTCCACCAACAAGGGAAAATGCACCGTTTTCAGTAGCTTTTCCTATTGCTTTTCCAAGTTCTATGGTTCCTTTTGAAAAAGCTTCCATTTCAAAAACTCCTATGGGACCATTCCAAAGTATGGTTTTGGATTTAGCAATCACGTTAGAAAAACTTTCTATGGTTTTGGGGCCTGCATCCAGTCCCATCCAACCATCCGGAATATCGTCTATCGGAGTAGTATTGGTATTGGCCATTTCAGAAAAACTATCGGCAATTACAGAATCGATTGGCAAATGAATCTCTACACCCATTTTTTTTGCTTTTTCCAGAATTTCCAATGCCAGCTCCTGCTTATCTTCTTCAATCAGGGAACTTCCTACATTTCCTCCACGAGCTTTTATAAAGGTAAAAGCCATTCCTCCACCAATAATAAGATGATCTACCTTTCCAAGAATGTTCTCTATTACGGTAATTTTTGAAGAAACCTTTGCACCTCCTAAAATGGCCGTTACAGGTTTTTCTGCGGATTTTAAAACCTTGTTCAAACTTTCAATTTCCTTTTGAAGTAAATATCCAAAACATTTGTCTTCAAAATATTTTGCCACAACCGTGGTGGATGCATGCGCCCTGTGAGCTGTTCCAAAAGCATCATTTACATAGATATCCCCAAGTTTGGAAAGTTGTTTGGCAAAATCTGAATCCCCTTCCGTCTCTTCTTCATGATATCTCAGGTTTTCAAGCAAAAGAACTTCTCCCGGATTTAAATCATTTGAGGCCTTCTCTGCAACTTCCCCTACACAATTGTTTACAAACTTTACATCTGTACCAAGAACTTCAGATACTTTTCCAACAATTTGCTCAAGAGAATACTTGGATTCGTTGTTTTTTGGCCTTCCCAAATGAGACATTAAAACCACGCTTCCGCCGTCCTTTAATATTTTTTTAATAGTGGGCACTGCAGCTTCAATCCTGTTAGCGTCCCCTACATTCCCGTCTTTATCTACAGGAACATTAAAATCTACCCGTATTAGGGCTCGTTTGTTTTTAAAATTATAATCGTCAATTGTTTTCATTTTACTTTATATTTTAGGCATCCACGATACTACCGGGAATAATTAATTAAATGTTTTAAGTTATTTGACCAGATTCATCTTTGGTCTTTTTTAGGGGGTGCGCATTTTACAAATATAAATTTTTCTGAAGATATAAAGTGGAGATTAATTTTATCTTTGCTTATGCTTTTTTCTGAAGTTTTGGGCCTACCCCACATCAAAAATCATTTAACCACTACAGCAGATAGAGGACGCATTCCACATGCACAACTATTTACGGGAAATCACGGCAGCGGTTTGCTCCCAATGGCCATTGCATATGCCCAATATATTTTATGTGAAAATTCTGGTGGTGAAAACAGTTCCGGAACGCAATCCTGCAATAGCAGGTTTAAAAAATTAGCACATCCAGATCTTCATTTTGCTTTCCCCGTAGCAACAACAGATGCCATAAAAAAGCACCCGGTTTCAGCAAATTTCCTGGATTCCTGGCGGGAATTTATAAATGAAAATCCCTACGGAAGTTTGTTTGACTGGTACCTTAAACTTGGAATTGATAATAAGCAAGGTCAATTAGGAGTGGATGAAGCGCAGGAAATTGTGAAATCCCTTTCGCTAAAATCCTATGAAGGCGGTTATAAAGTGATGCTTATCTGGATGGCCGATAAAATGAATACGGCCTGTTCTAATAAACTTCTAAAACTTATTGAAGAACCACCGGATAAAACCCTTTTTATTTTAATTGCCGAAGATGAGGAGCAAATTATTCAAACCATAAGATCCCGATGTCAAATCCTTCGCTTTCCTCCGCTTGCAGAAACGGTAATTGCCCAGGAATTGGAAATAAACCGTAAAATTGATGCGCTTTCAGCAAAAAAAATTGCGATCCAGGCCAATGGAAATTTCGCACAGGCGCTTCATATCTTAAAGAATGATTCCGGCGATGAACAATTTGAGACCTGGTTCATTTCCTGGGTGCGAAGCGCATTTAAAGCAAAAGGTAATAAAACGGCAATTCTTGATTTGATAGATTGGAGTACAGAAATTGCGGGAATTGGCCGTGAGACCCAAAAAAGCTTTTTATCCTATTGTCTTGATTTTTTCAGGCAGGCATTAATGTTCAACTATAACGCAAAGAACCTGGTCTATTTACAACCTAAATCGGCTACTTTTAAGATGGAAAAATTCGCACCCTTTATCCACGGTGCAAATATCATAGGAATCACCTCCGAAATCCAGGATGCCATGTACCATATTGAAAGAAACGGAAATGCCAAAATAATACTTACCGACTTATCCATAAAACTAACCCGTCTTTTACATCAAAAAGCAACTTAATTACCCAAATATGATAAACCTTCAAACGTATATTACGGAGATCTTAATTCTCATATTTATTCTTATTACATTTTTACAATCCGGTATCGATAAAATAACCGACTGGAAAGGCAATACTGGATGGTTAAAATCCCATTTTTCTAAAACTTTTTTAGCAGGGCAGGTACCTTTAATGGTTGGTACACTATTAATTCTTGAGGTGGTAACCGGTCTTTTGGCTATTGTTGGAATCATTAAATTGATTACAGATGGAGAACTTCTTTTCGCACTTTATACCTGCATCTTGGCAGCAATCACCTTGTTAATGTTATTGTTTGGACAAAGAGTTGCGAAAGATTATGCCGGCGCATTTACCATTTGCGGATATTTTATAGTGGTGATTTTTGGGGTTTATATTTTATCTTAATTTGATAGATTTTACCGATGGAAAGTCCCCACGGGTCATAAAAAAAACGCATCAGACAAGAAGCCTGATGCGTTTTTTAAATTCAAGAAATAAGGTGTTACTCTTTATATCCTGCATTAAGTTTTTCCAGGATCTCCTCTGTAATATCAAGGCCTTCTTTAGCATACATAATGTTTGCAGATTCGTTTGAACCAAAAATATAGGTGTAATTATTTTCTTCACCATATACCTTCACGTAGTCCTTCACTTTATTAACGATAGAATCTATCACCACGTCGCTTTCAGAACGTAATTGATTCCCCATCGTTTGTTGCTGCTGCTGAATAGTTTGTTGTTTTCTCATCAATTCCTGCTCTTTTTCCTGTCTTTGAGCAGTAGATAACGAAGGCATATTTTCCTGATAAGCCTGAACTTCTGCCTGGAAGCTTTGAGCCAAAGAATCCAATTGTCCTTTGATCATGTCGGATTTTGAAGTGAATTCAGCTTCTACACTTTTCATCTCCTTATATTCCTGAATAAGTTTGGTCGTATCTACATACGCCGTTTTTTCCTGATTACAACTTGTAAGACCGGCAGCCACTAAAACTACCAATATTAATTTTTTCATCTTTTTAATTTTGTTTAGCCGCAAAAGTAACAAAAGTAAAATTGTAAAAAATAATTAATTTGAAAATTACTTATTATAATTAAATTCTATAGTAATTTTTAAAAACACAGCAAATTGACATAGAAAATGGCCGGATTAAAGCTTCGGGAATTCATTTTTAGCTTAAAACCAATCCAAAGCCTGTTTGAATTGCTTTTACTCGCTTAAAACAGCTTAAAATGGGTTTTATTTTGTTTTTCGGAAGAAATACACCAGCGAAGAATGCTCTGTTGTGGATCGCGCCTTTAAATTGGATTTTAAACCTATTGCCAGGGCTCTTAAAAAATTACTTCTTCCGGTTTTATATTTTTCCGAAAGAAGGCTTACATAAAACGAATCGAAAATCAATGGTTTGAGATCGGTTTGTCTAAATTTATTTCCTGAAAAAAGAGGCTTAAAACTTTGTTGCGAGAAATGCCAAAGATGACGCGGCACATCGTAGGCAGCCCAAAATTCTTTATAATATTGAGCGTCATAACTCTTGTAATTTGGAACTGCAATAACCAATAATCCATTTTTTTTGAGCAGGAGTTCCAATTCTATGATCTGATTTTTTAAGTCGTATACATGTTCAAGGACATGCCACATCGTTATCACATCAAATTTCTCCGATTCGAAATTGTGGGAATTTACAGACAATTTAATTCCTTTTTCCAAAGCCCTTTTTCGCGCCTCTGCATCGGGCTCTATTCCATGAACGTTCCATCCCCTCTTTTTTGCCTCATTTAAAAAATCACCTGTTCCGGCTCCAATGTCCAGAATGTTTCCTTTTTCAGGATACTTTTTTTCGATCCATTTCAGCTTTTTTAAAAGCATGTGCTTTTTAACCTGATGATAGATCTTCTCTATTAAAGTCCTTTTGGAATCGGTATGTGAAATGTAATCCTGGCTTTTGTAATATCGTGGGAGATCGTTTAATTCGGGTTTAGGAAACGTAGCCAACATTTGTTTTTCAGGATCAAATAACAAATCGAATTGTTTCTTTGAAACCGTATGATCTTTACACGAGATAAAAACTGAATTTTTGTTTTGTATGCCGGATTCTATCATGAAATTTCTTGCTGTACTATTTAAAAAATAAAAAAAAGTCAAATTGTTCCACGTGAAACAATCTGTTTTATCTTCCCATATAAACCAATAGAACGGACACATCGCTTGGACTCACACCGCTTATTCTTGATGCCTGGGACACCGTGACAGGCTGTATTTTATTCAGCTTTTCACGAGCCTCGTACGACATAGATTTAATGTGGGAATAATCGAAATTTTTAGGAATCTTAACCTCTTCCAAACGATGTAACTTATCGGCATTGTTCTTTTCCTTATCTATATAACCTGAATATTTAATCTGAATTTCTGTTTGCTCCAGCATCTCTTCATTCAAATTATGCTCCTCTATATATTGGGTCACCCCGGGAAATGTTTTCACATCTTCCATAGTAATATTTGGTCTGGAAAAGATCTTAAATATCTTATCGCTTTGTTTTACGACGGCAGAATCTTTTGATTCCAAAATTGGATTTGAAAATTCAGGAACCACACTTGTCTCCTTTAAATAATTCACAAAGCCGAAAGATTTTTCTTTCTTCTCTTCCATTTTTCGCATCCTTTTTTCTCCGGCTAATCCCAATTTATAGGATTTTTCGGTTAGCCTGAAATCGGCATTATCCTGCCTGAGCAAGGTCCTGTATTCTGCTCTGGAAGTAAACATGCGGTAAGGCTCCTCTGTCCCTTTAGTGATCAAATCATCCACCAAAACACCTATATACGCTTCGTCCCTTTTCAAAATAAACGGTTCTCTTTCCTGGACTTTAAGGGCGGCATTTATACCTGCCATCAACCCTTGGGAAGCCGCTTCTTCATAACCGGTAGTTCCATTTATTTGACCTGCAAAATATAGGCCTTCAACCAATTTTGTTTCAAGGGTATGCTGTAACTGAGTGGGTGGAAAATAATCGTATTCAATAGCGTATCCCGGTCTGAAAAATTTCACTTTTTCAAAGCCGGCTACAGATTTTAATGCCTTGTATTGCACATCTTCAGGAAGAGAAGTTGAAAATCCATTTACATACATCTCTACCGTATTCCAACCTTCCGGTTCAACAAATAACTGATGCCTGTCCTTATCTGCAAATCTATTGATCTTATCTTCTATAGAGGGGCAATATCTTGGCCCAATACTCTTAATCCTTCCATTAAACATTGGGGAACGGTCAAAACCTTCTTTCAATATATTATGCACCTCGTTCGAGGTGTAGGTCATAAAACAGGAACGTTGTTTTACAAGCGGTTTTGTTTCATCCAGGTAAGAGAATTTGGAAGGGATTTCATCACCGGGTTGATCCACCATTTTTGAATAATCTAATGAACGCCCATCCACGCGCGGAGGCGTTCCAGTTTTCATTCTGCCAGATTCAAATCCAAGCTGAACAAGTTCCTCTGTTATTCCGGTAGCGGCTCTTTCGCCTGAACGACCACCGCCAAAATTCTTATCCCCAATATGGATAAGCCCGTTTAAAAATGTACCGTTTGTAAGCACCACAGATTTTGCCCTTACTTCAAGTCCCAGGGAAGTTCGAACTCCGGCAATTCTATTCCCTTCAACGATTAACCCTGAAACCATTTCCTGATAAAAATCAAGATTAGCAGTATTCTCAAGTCTCAACCTCCAGTGTTCGGCAAACATCATCCGGTCGCTTTGAACCCTGGGGCTCCACATGGCAGGACCTTTGGATTTATTGAGCATTTTAAACTGAATGGCACTGGTATCACTCACCAATCCGCTGTAACCACCAAGAGCATCTATTTCGCGAACGATTTGCCCTTTTGCAATTCCACCCATAGCGGGATTACAGCTCATTTGTGCAATGTTTTGAAGATTCATGGTGATTAGCAAGGTGCTGCTCCCCATATTGGCTGCTGATGCCGCTGCCTCACTTCCGGCGTGACCGCCTCCTACCACAATTACATCATATACTTTATCAAACATATAGCTCTTGTCTTTTCCTATTGTTCCACGTGGAACAATTTAAGTTTTTCGTCCTCTTTAAGTCTCATCAAGGAGGAATCTTCCTCGGTTTTATCCTTATAACCACAAAGGTGTAAGACCCCGTGTATTATAACCCGTCGCAATTCCTCCTCAAAACTAACATTGAATTCCCTTGCGTTTTCTTCAACCCGTTCGGTGCTGATATAGATATCGCCCTGTAGTATATTCCCTACAGAATAGTCGAAGGAAATAATATCGGTGTAGGTGTCATGGTCCAGATACTTCATGTTTATATCCAGCATATAATCATCATTACAAAATATATAACTGATCTCCTCAAGCTTTTTATTCTCCGATTCAATAACCCTCTGGATCCAACTTTCATAGGATTTTTCTTCCTCAAGCTGGAACTCATTTTCCGAATAAAAATTAATTTTCGACTCCTTCAAAATAGCGTTTTACTTTTTCTTTATAAACAGGCCGCAAAGGTAAGGTTTGTCTGTTTAAAATTTCTGTAGAATTAAAATATTCTTTGGCCTTAATGATTTGGTCTTTAGCGCGGTTCTCATACTTATTCTCATTCGTCCTGGAAATTCTACGCTCCTCTTCCTCCTGCTCCATCACAGCACTTTCCAGTTGGAGCAACCTATGCACGATCCGGTTCATCCTTTCCAACGTCTCTGCATTAAATCCTTTTTCCAGAACATCCTGCTCCACATTCTCCATTTCCCGCAACAAACCGGAATTCTTCTTATCCAAACCATGCTCCTTTAACTTATCTTCCAATTGTTGCCTAAGCATTTGTTGCTCTTTAAATATCTCATATAACTCACCATCCATTTCTTCCCCAAACGTATCCGATCCTTTTTCCTGACCTCTATTTTGGTTTCCGCCTTCGGAATCTTCTCCTTCCCCCTCACCTTCTTTAGGCTCCTCTCCTTCACCCGGAGTCAATCCTTGCTGCATTTTTTTATTTAACTCTTCCTGGGATTGAATAATATCCGGAAGCTGCATTCCTGGGCCTCCACCGCCAGAACCTGGCTGAGGATTAACCATTTCCTGCATATTGCTCAAAACATTACTCAACATCAAAGCCAGCTCATTGGTTCCCGTCATCACGTATTGCTGACTGGCAGTTCCCTGGGGTAATTGATTTTCTGCAAGTCGCTCCAGGGATTTATCTATATTGAACTCGACATCCGTTAATTTTGCCGTGATCTTCTCTGTGATCATTGGATTGTTAAGCGCCAGCGAAAAAATACTATCGTCTATATGCCGGAAATGTTCCTTTAAAACCTGTTGCTTCCTCAATTCCTTTGCATAGCCCGGATCGTTAATCCTTATATCCCTGAATCTAAGAAGTAACTCTTCCTGCTCAAAAGAAAACACCAGGAGGTTACTAAGGATTTGCCGCATACTTTCAATATTGGCATTGAGCTGTTCCCCCTCAGTCATCATTTGGGAAGCTTTCATTTTCTTGCTCATCTCCTTCATTTTATCTGCTGCCTTTTGCTGATTTTTTTTTGCCTCCTCCGATTTTTTTTGCTCGAGATTTCTTTCTGCCTGTTGTTGTTCTTCTTTAATTTCTTGCTCCTTTTCTTCTTCCCTTCCAAGATCCATTGGCTTCTTTAACTTTTCGTTTTCCTTTTCCAACTCCTCCAGTTGCTTCTGAAAATCTTCAAATTCAGTTGAAACCGCTTCCTGTTTCTGAACTGCATTTGATGAATCTGTATCTTTTAAACTTTCTTGTTTCTGCGCCAATTCACTTAAATCGTTTGCAAGTTTTTGGGTTTTTTCCTGAACATAATATCGCTTGGTCAATTCCAGTAGTTGCTCTAAATTCTTTTGTTCTGTACTGTTTTGTTTGGAGAGCTTTTCAAGTTTTTTGGTTAATTCTTCCCGACTTATTTTATCTGAATATTTTTGCAATTCCTCCAGCAAAGCTTCGTTTTCCTGAAGGCGCTTTTCATTCCGTTCCAACCTGTCTTTAAGTTCCTCTTTAAATTTGTTGCTTTCTTCAGTACCTACTTTATCCTCCAGACTTTGCTTCAACTTTTCAGAATAATTTTTCATCATTTCTGTTTGTTGTTTTTGCCTATCCAGAAAACTATCAAGCTTCTTCCGGTCATTATAATTAAGTTGCTCTTTTTGTTTCTGAAGTTCGGAAAGTTCCTTTAACTCCTCCTCTGAAAGTTGCATTTTATCAAGACTCTGCGTAAGATTATCTATGGATTCGGATTGCTGCTGAAGTTGTTCTTCCACGATCTCGTTTTCCGATTTTTCCCTGAAACTAAAAACCGCACTCTTGCTTCGTTTGGCTCCCCGTATTCCATCATTATCAAAAACCTCGAAATAAATACTGTAATCTTTCCCTCTTTCCAAAGGAATATTCCCGGGGAACGAGCTTAGAAATTCATTAAAAACCTGATTTTCTAATAAAATTGACACTTTTTTAGAATTATCTTCTTCATTATCAATATAATACACCATATTCAAAGCGGAAATTGCGTGATCATCTGAAACCTTTCCGAAGAAATAAAGACTTTCCCCGTCAATACTATCCCTTTTATGCTCAACCGTAATCTGTGGAAACTGGTCCCGTATAACAGAAACAGAATATTCCAGAACCTCATGATCCTCCACCCTGGAATTTGAGGTTTTGATCTTGTACTCAAAATTTGAAAATACCGGTAGTGCCAGTCCAAAATTATCATCTTTTTTCTCAAACTGAATAATGCTGTCTTTTAAAACAAAAGCAACCCTGTCTGTAGCTATAGTGTTTAGCTCCCAGGAAACTTTTGTGCCTTCGGGGATATTTACATTTCCGGTTCCTTTTACTGTTTCAGATTTCTTTTGAAGGTACTTTGGATATTGCAGGTGCATTTGAAAATCCAATAATTTAGGAACCTCCAAAACCTCGATTTTATAATTTCTGGATCTCACATTGTTGGAGCTTAAATAAAACTCTGTGTCTTCTTTGATGCCGAGGAACTCATATTCAAATTCATTGGTGTTGGAAGATTTCAAATAATATAGCTCCCCATTATAATGGATCGTGACTGTTTCCGGAACCAATTTCCCACTGGTTTTAACTTCCAGCTTAAGGTCCTTCCCCTCCTCTACTAAAAACTCTTCATTATTCAAGATAAAGGAAAACGGAGCAGGGGGTTCATAAACCGTTTTATAATGTATCACGCGGGAATAACTATCGGAAAAAACAGAAGAATTCCCTGTGAGCAAAAAAGCAAGAATGATAATTACAGGAAATGCAGCATATTTCAAATACTTAAGACTGGATTTGAAATTCACGGCAAATTTAAAAGGTATGGGTTTTAATTCCCTGGATTTTTGAGCGATGCTTGCGAGCAACAAATCTGATTTTTCGGGAGAATTTTGTAGTTGCAGGACATTAAGCAGCTTATCATTTACTTCGGGAAAATGCTTTCCTATCATTCTGGAAGCTTCTGCCAGGCTTATCCCCTTTGATAATTTAAAGAGTTTTGCCAGCGGAACCACAATGAATTTAAACAACAATCCTGCAGAAACAGCTATAAAAACCCAAAAGAGAAAACTTCTGCCGGCGGGTGCCAACCAGAAGAAATATTCGATAAGCAAAATAAGGATGAGATAAAAAAGCCAGATTGTAAAAAACAAAATGCTGCCTTTCAGCAATTCATTTATATAAAATCTTCTTATAAATGCTGCTAATTTCTGCTGAATAAAATTGAAATCCTCCATGATTTTTCCTCCTTCCTTTCCCGGTATTAAAACTACGAATTTCTTATAACTTTCCCATATTTCTTTCTATTGGAATTAGATCTTCCAAAAACGCAGAAGCCAAGCTATAAAAATGGAAAAACCTTTAGAATCTCTTACCTTTGCACTTAAAATACACAATTATGCCAAGTAAAGTACGCGTACGTTTTG
Source organism: Gillisia sp. (assembly GCA_046496275.1). Lineage (GTDB taxonomy): Bacteria > Bacteroidota > Bacteroidia > Flavobacteriales > Flavobacteriaceae > Gillisia. The sequence goes on along the minus strand of JAWOHC010000401.1, from coordinate 3,253 downwards.
CACCAAGTCCAACAGGACCTCTACATATAGGTGGTGTAAGAACAGCATTATATAATTATTTATTCGCAAAAAAACACGGCGGAGATTTCCTATTGAGGATTGAGGATACGGATCAAAACAGGTTTGTGGAAGGCGCCGAGCAATATATAACAGATGCGCTTAATTGGTGCGGAATCCCGTATGATGAAGGCCCCGGGAAAGAAGGAGATTATGGTCCCTACCGCCAAAGTGAACGTGCACATTTATATAGAGAATATGCAGATAAATTGCTTCAAAGCGGTCATGCCTATTATGCCTTTGATACTTCAGAAGCATTGGAAGAACACCGGAGGGATCACGAAGAAAAAGGGAAAACCTTCATTTACAACTGGCATAACCGATTAAAACTCAATAATTCCTTATCCCTTTCTGAAGATAACGTAAGGGAAAACCTGGATGCGGATGTCCCTTATGTAATTCGTTTTAAAACTCCGGAATCTGAAACCTTGGAGCTACACGACGAAATCAGGGGAAATATGGAAATCGACACCGCTGTCCTGGACGATAAAGTCCTTTTTAAAAGTGATGGTATGCCAACCTATCACCTGGCAAATATTGTTGATGACCACTTAATGGAAATTTCGCATGTGATTCGAGGTGAGGAATGGCTTCCTTCCCTTGCACTTCACGTATTGATTTACAGGGCATTTGGATGGACAGCTCCAAAATTCGCCCATTTACCGCTTATTTTAAAACCTCAGGGAAAAGGAAAATTAAGCAAACGGGATGGTGATAAAATGGGCTTCCCTGTATTTCCTTTGGAATGGAAAGATCCTAAAACTGGTGAAGTTTCATCGGGCTATCGCGAAGAAAACTACCTGCCGGAAGCACTTATAAATATGTTAAGCCTCCTTGGTTGGAATCCGGGAACAGAACAGGAATTTTTTACTTTGGAAGAACTGGTGGAAGCTTTTGAAATTTCCAGGGTACATAAATCGGGCGCTAAATTTGATCCTGAAAAAACAAAATGGTTTCAGCAACATTATTTGCAATTGCAATCTGACTATGATCTGGGCAAGGAATTTCAGAGAATACTGGAATCCCGAGGAATCTCGTTTAACCTGGTATACGTTATTGAGGTTGTAAGCTTATTAAAGGAGCGTGCTGTCTTTGTGGACGATTTCTGGGAATTGGGAAGTTATTTCTTTGAGGCACCAAAAGAAATTGATGAGAAAGCAGCAAAAAAGGCATGGAAAGAGGACAGTGCTGAGACCATGACAAACCTTGCAGGGATCTTATCAAAACTAGAATCTTTTGAAGCTGAAAAAATACAGCATGACGTAAAATCCTGGATTGAAATAAATGATATCGGTTTCGGAAAAGTGATGCAACCTTTCAGGCTCTCACTCGTAGGCGCAATGCAAGGGCCGGATGTTTTTGAAATTGCCGCCATGTTAGGAAAAGAAGAAACCCTAAAGCGAATTCATTACGCGGTAAGTGTACTTAAATAGATGATTCATTTCCCCGAAGCAAGCCTTTTGGGATTATAAATAAACTACTATTCCCGCTGTTGCAAATCCTAAATGACCATTTAGATTAGCAGCGCGGGAATCTTTATTTTCAAGCCCTTCAGAATTTAATTTGCTGAAAATATTATTGACTCCGTATTGATATTGGAACCAGAATTTCACATCCCGGAAACCCGCCGAAAGATTTCCGGCAACATTGAAATTTACCCTTGAAATCTCTTCCAGATCTGAAGCCTTGAGATTGTAACCTTCAATAAAATAATTCTCAAATTCCTTTTCAGGTTTCCATTTGCTGTTTATTTGGAGCACAGGGCCCACTTCAAAGCTTAGGTGTTCTCCAATGATCTTGTGGCCTCCAAAAAGGTTTATTTGAACTCCGGTAGCTTTAAAATCAGCGACAGCTATTTGAGAAACCTGTGTCTCCATGACATTTATTCCGGTTTGGAATTGATAGAAGTTAACCCCATAGATAAGGATGAAATTGTTATAAACCGTGGCACGGGTAGTTAGCCCGGCCATAAATCCTGTATTTTCAGAAGTATTAAAATCATCGCTATTAATCCCGCCATAGGTAATCCCAGCCTGTATTCCAAGCCGATTGTAGGAATCCCCATACCTGATTTGCGCCTTCACAACAAGGCCACAAAACATCAACATCCCTACCATAGTTAACGTTAAATTCCGCATATTTTAAAAGTCTTTAATAATCTAAAGTAAGCCATTTATTAGTATCTTATGCATCACAAATTATTCTAAACACTATGCTTGCAACAATTCTTATCCCCATTATTATTGTTTTTGTACTTATTATCCTGTTTTCAGGAATATTTACTGTGAAACAACAAACTTCGGCGCTTATAGAGCGATTCGGAAAATTCAGAAGTATCAGCAATTCGGGTTTACATTTTAAAATTCCTATTATAGACCAAATTGCAGGTCGTATTAATTTAAAAGTTCAGCAATTGGATGTTCTGGTAGAAACCAAGACCAAGGATGATGTGTTTGTAAAACTAAAAATTTCTGTGCAGTTCCAGGTAATGAAAACCAATGTTTATGATGCATTCTATAAATTGGAAAATCCCAACGACCAGATCACCTCGTATGTTTTTGATGTAGTGAGGGCTGAAGTTCCAAAAATGAAACTGGATGATGTTTTTGAAAGAAAAGATGACATTGCAAATGCGGTGAAAAGGGAATTAAATCAAGCTATGCAGGACTATGGATACGATATTATAAAAACCCTGGTTACAGATATAGACCCCGATGCGCAGGTAAAATCTGCGATGAACAGGATAAATGCTGCTGAAAGGGAAAAGGTGGCCGCAGAATATGTAGCGGAGGCTGAACGTATCAAAATAGTTGCTAAAGCCCGCGCGGAAGCAGAAAGCAAACGCTTACAAGGACAGGGAATTGCAGATCAGCGCAGGGAGATTGCAAGAGGTTTGGAAGAAAGCGTGGATGTTTTAAATAAAGTAGGGATCAACTCTCAGGAAGCTTCTGCTTTAATTGTTGTAACCCAACATTATGATACTTTACAGGCTATTGGAGAACAAACCAACAGCAATCTTATTTTACTCCCAAATTCCCCTCAGGCAGGAAGTGATATGCTCAATAATATGATCGCCTCTTTCACCGCATCCAATCAGATTGGGGAAGCAATGAGGAAAAAAAATGATGAAAATTTATACCTTCAGAATAAAAAGAAGGAACGAAAGGATCGGAATTCAGGTACAGAAGAATAATTA
>JAWOHC010000081.1:0-2652 GCA_046496275.1 Gillisia sp. | reverse complement strand
GGTATCTATAGGCTTAGTGGCAGTTTCCTGCTTTTTTCTCGTGCGTTGGATGTTGCCAACAACAATGACAATGGGCTTCTTCATTGGAGGGGTAGAAGGATTTGAATATAAAACGATCTCTTCCATGCGTGTATTCTATGCCACTTTGGTAGGGCTTGGAGTAGGTGGATTTATCTCTGCCGTGACCGAATACTATACAGGTTTGGGTAAAAAACCCGTTTTATCGATCGTGCAAAAATCCAATACCGGTGCCGGGACTAATATTATTGCAGGACTTGCTACCGGAATGATCTCAACGTTTGCTTCTATTTTGCTTTTTGCCGCAGCGATCTGGTCATCGTATGCATTTGCAGGATTTTATGGAGTTGCCCTGGCTGCATCGGCAATGATGGCTACAACCGCTATGCAACTTGCAATTGATGCCTTTGGACCTATTTCTGATAACGCCGGTGGAATTGCTGAAATGAGTGAGCTCCCTGCAGAAGTTAGGGAACGTACAGATATTCTTGATTCTGTAGGAAATACTACGGCCGCAACCGGAAAAGGATTTGCAATTGCTTCAGCAGCACTTACTTCTTTGGCTTTATTTGCTGCCTATGTAACATTTACAGGGATAGATGGAATCAATATTTTTAAAGCTCCCGTCCTGGCTATGTTATTTGTAGGAGGAATGGTGCCTGTGGTATTTTCGGCATTGGCAATGAATTCTGTAGGGAAAGCAGCGATGGAAATGGTGAATGAAGTTCGAAGACAATTCAGGGAAATTCCAGGAATTATGGAAGGTACCGGCAAACCGGAATACGATAAATGTGTTGCAATTTCTACACAAGCAGCTTTAAGGGAGATGTTATTGCCGGGTGTTTTAACCATCGGTTTTCCAATAGCTATCGTAGTTATTCCAATGCTTTTTGGATTTGAGAATTTAATGATAGCCGAGATCTTAGGAGGATATATGGCCGGGGTAACCGTAAGTGGTGTGCTATGGGCAATATTTCAGAACAACGCAGGTGGAGCCTGGGACAATGCTAAAAAATCTTTTGAGGCGGGAGTATTGATCGATGGTGAAATGACCTACAAAGGCTCTGAAGCTCATAAGGCAGCTATTACCGGAGATACCGTGGGAGATCCTTTTAAAGATACCTCAGGACCCTCTATGAACATACTTATCAAGCTAACCTGTTTGATAGGTTTGGTGATCGCTCCAATTTTAGGAGAACATCCTGTGGACGATATTCCAAATCTTCCCGAGGAAACCGGAATGGTTCAAACCAGTGATTTTAATTCTCTTTCAAACGGAGAACAATCCATTTCCAAAGAAGTTCAGGTGAAAATGACTACCGAAGGTGAGCAAACTGTTGCCAGCGTACGAATTACAACTATGGAAAATGGAAAATCTGATGTTGAGGTGAAAACTTTCAGAGGAACAGAATCTGAAGTAAAAGCTCAAATTGAGAATTTATAAAAGAAATTCATTTAAAATTAAACTAAGAAAAGAGCCCTGTTTGGGCTCTTTTCTATTTGATGAATCAGGTGGTTATATCGCTTTTTTATTCAGCCGTTTTTCCGCCATCTTATTAAGTTTTTCATCGGCGTTGTGTTCTTCATCCAATGTTTTCTGAAGTTTCTTTGCTATGTCTTTATGCCCAAGTTCTTTTGCATATCTTACAATAGTGCCATAGGCTGAAATCTCATAATGCTCCACACGTTGCGCTTCCGCAATAAGGCCTGCATCTTTCACCGCTTTTTCAGCATCTTCCTCTATCATTGATTGCGCTTCTTTTATAAGCCCCTTCATTGCTTTACATTCTTCTCCGGTAGGTTTTATACCCAATTCGTCACACACTTCTTCCAACCTTTTTTTATGGGTTTTGGTTTCTTCCAGATGCTCTTTAAAAGCTTCCTGAAGTTTTGAATCGTGGGCGGCTTTGGCCATTTTTGGCAAAGCTTCAATAAGTTGGGTTTCGGCACTGTAAAGGTCTTTCAATTGATGTTCAAATAAATCTTCTAATTTTTTCATGATTTAATATTAAATGGTTTTAATTAAAATTAGATTCTAAAGAGTTGAAATTAAGTTAAATGAGTGGTAAAAATCTGTTGTCAACATATTAAAATTTTAGCAGGCTATTGGAAATTCTAAAATTCCTTTAAAAATTCTTCAGAAGAAAAAATGACCTTTTTTTTTTAGTGAACGGGTATTAAACTGAAAATCACAGACCGGCAGGAATAACCCCCTTAATTCTTAAAGTACCCCTAAATTATGAGGTGTTTTATGGCTTGTCTTAAGTTTAAAAGTATTTTTGAGGCAGGAATAAATTGATGAGATATGCTTAAACGCCTAAAAAAATCCCTGGGATTCTATAAGAAAATTGATAATGTGCTAATTACGCCATACCGGAGTTATGGTACCCGGAACCACCTGTATGTATTAGGCAGGGCTCTGGATGACGTCCCATTGAAAATCGTGGAAGATCAGTCGTTTTTTAAAACCATTAAAAATACCATTCGGCAGTTTGATACCTACGAAATAGCAGATGCTAAAATTGAACTTGAAATTCCGGATCTTATCAAATTGAGCGCCAAAACAAGTGAGAAAGGATATTTTCTATTTGATAAAACAGTACCCCAGGATCTTAGTTTGGCAGCAGATGAAGA
>JAWOHC010000048.1:0-9378 GCA_046496275.1 Gillisia sp. | reverse complement strand
CCGGTATTTGTATTTGCTTTGAATTTAGAATTTTCGGGAGATTTTGCTTTAAAATCGTTCCAGGTTAAAGCAACCCCTTCCTCCCACTGTATTTTCTCTTCGAGTTCCTGGGAATTTGCATTTCCGAAAAAACCAAAAAATAAAATCAGAAGAAGGCTTTTAAACGGGCTCAATAGCTAAAAGATATATCTTTAATGATATCGGGATGAATGCTATAAATCACAGGACAGGTTCTTGCTACATTCTCAAAAATTATTTTTTCCTTATCACTAAGAATTCCCTTTACAGTAAACGCAACCTTAATCCCGGAAATCCTTCGGGGATTTGTTTCCATAAATTTTGTGACTTCGGCAAAGGTTCCGGAAATATCCAGTGCCAGATCCCTCGCCTTGATACCCATCATGGTTAGCATGCACGATGCAAGTGCTGTAGCAACAGTATCTGTGGGCGAAAATGCTTCTGCTTTTCCATGATTGTCCAGAGGCGCATCTGTAATAAATATGCTTTTGCTTTGAAGATGCTCACATTCTGTCCTTAGATCTCCTTTATAAACTACTTTTGAAGTCATTCTGTATTAATTAATCAGCTACACTTAATGTGAGGTCCTCATTATAATGCATGATGTAAACAGCATCATTATAAAAACCTCCGTTAGGATTAGGACGATATAAAAATTTATTTTCTACATACTCTGTAAGAACATTTGCTTCTACAGATTTTTCAAGAGAGCCCATTGCCGCAAGTCGCAATAAAATATCCAGGGTTAGGTCATATCCGCGAACTGTATATTTATTTGGTATTACATCGTATTTAGCTTTATATGCTTCTATAAAATCATCTTTAACCGCTTCATCAAACTCTTTATATTCTGATGGGAAATGAAATTTTAATCTTCCGAGGTGATCGTTTGATACCACGTCATTTTCAAAAGAGTTATTTTTATTGGTTGTAAACAAAGTGATGTTGTTATTTCTTGCCAGTCTGTTTAGAGCTGAAGTTGCGCTGCTTAGCAAGCCCATACTTTCAGATTCAAGAATCACCCAGTTCTCACGTCCTTTTACAAGAGCCGCAGCTAAAGTTGATTGGGCTACATTGTTTGCTCCTGGATTTACAGTTCGCGCATTAGGCAATGCATTCATCAGCCTTGTTTTCACACCTGTTGATTGACCATCGGCAACAATAATCACATTTTTACCCTGTGCATTTTTACGCAAATATTCAATCATCGCACTCCGTAGCATGTTATCTGAAGGTCTTGCCTGGTAAAGATTAGGAATGGCTTTTAGTTCCCTGTTGCTAATTGGCGATACTACTGGTATTTTATCCCTAAGAAGTCTGGAGGCAGCCTCCTCAGAAGTTGCTTGTAATAAAGGGCCTATTACCGCATCTACATTGTTAAAATTATTTGATTGTATAATAGAAGTTACTCTTGAAGCTTGTTGCTGAGTGTCAAAAACTTTTAAATTGGTAGAAATCCCAAGTTCCTTAGCCCGTTCTATCGCCATGATAACCCCGCTATGAAAATCCAGGGAAATACGCATTACCCTATCATCCTGCAATATTTTTACAGAATTGGAGACTGAATCATTTCTAACTTTACTAAGGTTATAGGGAAGCATCAAGACCAGATTTTTTGTGCTGAAATCTTTGAGATTCTTTAAAAGATCCATACTCTTAACCTCTGAAGGTTCTGCAACCGGCATTTCAATATCTTCTAATTCCCTTCCACTTGAATCTTTAGTTGGTACTTTAAGGACCATGCCCCATTTAAGACCATCTTTTAATGCCGGGTTCAGGTCTATCAGAGAATCCTGTGATATTAGATACCTTCGGGAAAGATCAAAAATGGTTTCTTTAGGCTGAACTTCATAGAATTGATAAGCATCATCCATAATGACCACTGGCTCATCAAGTACCTCCGTATAAACCCTAAGCATTACTCCAGGGTGTAAAACGTCTACCTTGGGATTAAGATCTTCCAATTCCTTAACTGTCATTCCATACTTTCTTGCAATTCCAAACTTATTTTCCTTAGGTAATATAATATGTTCCCGAACATTAGTTTGTTGTCGTTCAGTGGAAGTTGTTCTTGCAGGAGTGGGTTGATTTGCAGTATTTGGGCGTGATGGAGCCACATCATGAATAGCAAATACAGGGATCTTAATTGTTTCACCAAATTGCAATTCCCTGGAATAGAGCTGGTTATTATATCTTTTTATGTCATCTTCAGAAACACCGTATTCCCTGGAAAGCCTGTAAATTGTTTGCTGCCGCTGTACTTTATGATCTTTAAAAGACACAGCTTTCGGTTGGGTGATATTAGTTGAAGAAGAAGTATCGCTAATGGGGATCACAAGTTTTGATCCCACATTTACCCCATTACGGGCATCAGGGTTTAATTTATAGATAGCTTCCTCGGTAATATTATATTTTAGAGAAATCCTGTAAACATTTTCCTCTGGCGATACCGTATGATATTTATATGCCTGGCCAAAGGCCGTAAATGAAAGAACTTGAAAAAATAAACATATAAGGGTAACATACTTCATCTTGTTGATTTTATAGGTTTTAAAGATATACTTTCGATGCTCCTGCTAACTAAAAAAAATGTTAATCCTTAATTATCTATTCCCATTCAATAGTTGCGGGTGGTTTTGAACTAATATCATAAACTACCCTATTAACGCCTTTTACCCTATTTATTATGGTATTGGACACTTTTTGAAGGAAATCGTACGGCAAATTAACCCAATCTGCCGTCATCCCGTCGGTAGATTCTACCGCTCTTAGCGCCACAACTTTTTCATAAGTACGTTCATCTCCCATTACGCCAACAGAGCTCACAGGAAGTAAGATCGCACCTGCCTGCCATACCTTATCATAGAGTTTCCACTTTTTCAATCCATTGATGAAAATAGCATCAACTTCCTGTAAAATACGTACTTTTTCGGCTGTAACATCTCCAAGTATCCTTATGGCAAGTCCGGGTCCCGGAAAAGGATGTCTTCCTAATATATCATTAGAAATTTCCAATTCTGCTCCTACCCTTCTCACTTCATCTTTAAAAAGCATCTTCAAAGGCTCCACTACCTTCAATTTCATGAAATCTGGTAATCCTCCAACATTGTGATGCGATTTTATTGTTGCTGAAGGGCCACCGGATACAGAAATTGATTCTATAACATCCGGGTAAATAGTTCCCTGAGCTAAATATTTCACGTCTTCAATTCTATGTGCTTCAGCGTCAAAAACCTCTATAAAGGCATTCCCAATAGCTTTACGTTTTTCTTCAGGATCACTTAGTCCAGCCAGGGCATCCAAGAAACGTGCCGAAGCATCTACTCCTTTTACGTTCAAGCCCATGTCTTTATATTGGTGCAACACACTTTCAAATTCATCTTTCCTAAGCAATCCGTTGTTTACAAAAATACAGTACAGGTTGGATCCTATTGCCTTGTGAAGCAACACTGCTGCTACCGATGAATCCACTCCTCCGCTTAGACCAAGAACAACCTTATCGTCTCCAATTTGCTCTTTTAATTCTGAAACCGTCATTCCAACAAAGGCTTCCGGAGTCCAGGTTTGGGCTACTTTTGCTATTTTTACAAGAAAGTTTTCCAGCAATTGTTTTCCATCTGTAGTATGATACACTTCCGGATGAAACTGAATCGCAAAAGTTTGCTCCCCTTCAATCCTGTACGCGGCATTTAAAACATCGTTCGTACTGGCAAGCCTAACACCATTTTCAGGCAATTCTTTAATCGTATCGCTGTGGCTCATCCAAACCTGTGAGTTTTCGCCTATATTTTCGAAAAATTCTTCTGAATCTTTAATTTTTGAAAGATTGGCTCTTCCATATTCCCGGGTTTCTGAAGGCTCTACTTTTCCACCGTGAAATTGCGCCAGGTATTGCGCCCCGTAACATACTGCCAAAAGGGGTAGTTTTCCACGTATTTCAGAAAGATCCGGATGCGGGGCATTTTCTGCCCTTACCGAAAATGGACTCCCGGAAAGGATGACCGCTTTAAATCCCGAAAGATCCTGAGGTGGTTTATTGTATGGATGGATTTCGCAGTAAATGTTAAGCTCTCTAACACGTCTTGCAATCAATTGGGTATACTGCGAACCGAAGTCTAAAATAAGTACGTTTTCTTGCATCCGCAAAAATAAGAATTTGAAATTATAATGAACTACTGCTTCTTTAATTTTATATCTTTAAATATAAAATTAATCCTCTGCGATGAAATATTTGAGTGCTATTATTTTTGCCGTTGCCATTGTGGTGGCAGCCTATTTCCTTGGAAATGCTTATATTAAAAGGGCTCAGCCCCAGGGTGTGATTTCTGTAACCGGTTCGGGAAGTGAGAATTTTACGTCAGATCTTATCGTTTGGGAAGGCCAATTCAGCAGGATGAGCCCGGATTTAAAACAAGCCTATGAAGAGTTAAATAATGATAAAGAAACTGTTCGAAAGTACCTGATAGACAATGGAATAAAAGCAGATAATTTCATCTTTAACTCGGTACAAACCAATGAACAACGGGAAAATCAATATCAGGATGGAAATTATGTGGGCAGCATTTTTAAAGGCTACGAATTACGGCAATCGGTTAAAATTGAATCCACAGATGTAGAACTTATAGAAAATGTTTCCAGGGAGATTACAGAATTGCTAAACCGCGGCGTACAGTTCAATTCTACCCCACCCCGCTATTATTATACAAAATTGGCCGATCTTAAGATCGAAATGATCTCCAAGGCAACTGAAGACGCAAGAATGCGGGCAGAAAAAATAGCAGAAAACAGCGGTAGTTCTCTTGGGGAGCTTAACAATGCCGGGATGGGCGTTTTCCAGATCACCGGTCAAAACAGCGGGGAGGATTACAGCTGGAGCGGTTCTTTTAATACTCAGGATAAAAAGAAAACAGCCTCTATAACCATGCGACTGGATTACAAGATCGATTAGGCCTTGTAATCAAAAATTAAAAACCAGATGAATACTTAAAAAAACAAGCTAATGTTAATCGATTTATTTAACGAAACCTGGAAAGAACTCGAGGATGGAGCCACAAAATACGGTCACCCATTCAGAACCTGCAGTTTGGCAACTTCTGAAATCTCTGGTGGAATTAGGCAACGAACCGTTAATCTCCGGAAACTCACCAAAGAGAATTCCTTATTGTTTTACACCGATGTAAGATCTACTAAAATTGAACAAATCAGGAAAAATCCTCAAGCAAGCACTTTATTTTACAACCCTTCCCTACAATTACAAATTTTCCTAAGTGGCATAATTAAGGTCCATTCTGAAGATTCTTTGTGGGATGATCATCTAGAAAATATTGAGGGTAGGTCCATAAATGATTACAATACCCTGTACGCTCCGGGGAAACCTATAAAAAACCCCATAGAAGTAACCCGCACAAAAGATCTTAATTTTGCGATTCTTGAATTAATACCGGATACCATCGAATATTTGAAATTAAGAGATGAGCCAAACAGGATAAGGGCCCTTTTTAAACTGAAAGATAATGTGTGGGAAAAAACGTTTCTAACTCCTTAGCGACAATTTATTTTTCAAATGAAATATAGGTATCCTTGAAATTAATAATTGAGTTCTTTCCAAGAGCGTGCATCCCATTATCCATTTTACAGCGTCAACTTGCAATGCAATGCATTGTAATCCTCTCAAATTCTCATAAAACAAAGAGAACTTGTAATAAAACCCTTTTAAAACGCGCATCGATTCATCCATTAATATCAACGGTTGGGTAGATTAAAATTTAAAAACGCCATCCATCATTCCATATTTGTGTTCTAATTAACCTTAAAAAAAGAACAATCATGGAAAAAGTACTTATTATCCTGGTGCTTGCAATTACAGGGCTTATTCAAGGTCGGGAAAATTATGAACCCCCTATATCCTATGAAGAAAAACATTCTCCCTCCTTAATGCAATTATATGCTAAGGGAGAAGCCATCGATCCAAATAATCCCAGATTGGTTTTAAGAAAAGCACAATTTGAGATTGGAACCGCACAATTTTTTGGTTCTGACATCAAACCTAATTGCACACAAATTGAGCGAACTATTGAACTTTTTGATAACTTTAAAGCTGAGACAAAATATTCACCTAATTGGGTTAAAGATCAGGCAACAACGATTTCAAGTAATTGTAAATAACAGTATAGCATAAAATAATGAAAACTGCTTTAAAAATAATAAGCATTGGGGTACTTATTGGATTCCTGCTTTTCCTGCTAGATCAAACATTCCGTTTTTTTTCCGGAATGCCCTGGCAACCAGATTTAGCGAAAATTGGGTTTTATGTACTTTATAGTGTACCCCTAAGCTTTGTTAATTCTTACTTTTTTACCTGGGCTAACCACGGTATTTCCTGGGGTGCATATAAAAAATATCGTTTCATCTTTGGCTTACTGGGCTCTGTGGTAATTACATTGATTACGATTTTCTTTATTAGAATTATCCATAAAGTAACCATAGAAGGAAATTCATACAATGATTTTATTACTTCAGAAAAATTTCAGTTTTACTTCATTGCACTGCTCATCACCTTGTTCATTTCCTTGTTTTTTCACGCTTTTTATTTTTACAAAGAGCTTCAGAAATCAAAGATCAACGAGCAAAAAATTATTGCCGGAACAGCTTCAGCAAAATTTGAAAGTCTTAAAAATCAAATCGATCCGCATTTTTTATTCAATAGCCTTAATGTTCTTACATCTTTAATAGAAGAAAATCCTGAAAATGCTCAAAAATTCACCACTTCGCTGTCCAAGATATATAGGTATGTACTGGAACAAAAAGATAAAGAATTGGTGAGCATGGAAGAAGAACTCAATTTTGCCAGAACTTATATGGATCTTTTAAAAATGAGGTTTGAGGACAGTGTTTCTTATGAAGTTCCACCAATCCTTTCAAATCCTGAAGCGAAAGTGGTTCCGCTTTCCCTTCAATTATTGCTGGAAAACGCCATCAAACACAACACGGTGAGTGAATCAAAACCACTTCATATTCGCATTTATGAAGAGGGGAATTATCTTGTAGTTGAAAACAATTTTCAAAAAAAGGAAGTTCTAAATCCCAGACGGGGAGTTGGTCATGCAAACATTATTAACAGATATCATATTGTGACCAACCGCAAGGTGGTTATAGATCAAGATTCAGATAAATTTCAGGTAAAATTACCCGTATTAACACAAAAAATCACTGTTATGGAAACCTATAATTCAACCGAAAACAACGCCTATTTTAAGGCCAAAGAAAGGGTAAAAGAGATAAAGGAATTTTATGGGCATATTATCTCCTATTGTATCGTAATTCCTTTTCTCATATTTATGAATTATTACACCTATTGGCAATTCCAATGGTTCTGGTTTCCATTACTTGGATGGGGACTTGGTTTAACAATGCACGCTTTCTCGATATTTGGATATGGCTCTAATTGGGAAGAACGCAAGATTGCGGAAATAATGGCCAAAGAAAAACAAAACAATAAAACATGGAAATAATGGATCGAAATTATGAAGAAAATCCGGGTTACAAAGCAGCCCGGAAACGTGTAAAAGACATAAAAGGTTTTTATGTACACCTGGTGGTTTACCTGGCTGTAAATATTATTCTTATTCTTATAAACAGCGGAATTACAAAGTTTGGCAACTGGAACCTTGAAATGTCGAATTTTTATACTGCCCTATTTTGGGGAATAGGATTGGCAGCACATTGGGCCAGTGTTTTTGGACCCGGATTTTTCCTTGGAAAAAAATGGGAAGAACGAAAGATTAAGGAATTGATGGAAAAGGATCGAAAACAAATGCAGAAATGGGAATGATCCTTTAAATTTTAAGTACTTAATCCATTACCTAAAACAAAGTGAACTAGGTTATTAAAAGACTAAAAAACAAATAAACGAAATGACTGCAATTATTATAGAGGACGAAAAACCGGCCGCGAGAAGGTTAACCCGAATGTTGGAGCGATTGGACGTGGAGATTTTAGAAACATTGCATTCTGTTGAAGATTCTAAAAAGTGGTTTTTAAGGAATGACCATCCACAGGTCATTTTTTTGGATATTCAATTAAGCGATGGCCTTTCCTTTGAAATTTTTGAAAGCGTTAAAATTAAAAGTGCGGTTATTTTCACCACTGCATATGATGAATATGCTTTACGGGCTTTTAAATTAAACAGTGTAGATTATTTATTAAAGCCAATTGATGATCAGGAATTGCACGTTGCAGTTGAAAAATATAAAAATCTTAGAGATCGTTACGGGGCCGAACAACCTGAGTTGGTTCAATTGAATTTTGAAGACATAAAAAAATTACTGATTCATCCGTTAGATCGGGAATACAAACAAAGGTTTACTGTAAAAGTTGGTCAACATTTAAAAATGATCCCATCTGAAGATATCTCCTGCTTTTACAGTGAAAACAAGGGCACCTATTTACGTACTGAAGAAGGGCGAAATTATCTTTTAGAAACCACTTTGGAAAGTTTGGAAAACGACCTCTGCCCTAAAACCTTTTTCAGAGTGAACCGGAAATTTTTTCTAAATATCAATTACATTCAGGATATTATCGCTTATTCCAATTCCCGCCTCAAAATCAAATTAGAAAACCCGTTATTAGAAGACATCATTGTTGCACGAGAACGGGTTAGGGATTTTAAACAATGGCTGGAATAAGATTTTCTCCAATAAAAAAGGAAAAACCTTTTACACGTAAGTACAAAGGTTTTTCCTTTTTAAATAATTCACTTTAAGCGAATTATTTAAATCAATCTTCTTTTTGAATCTTAAATGCAATTTTTGCGGTAACACCGTAAGAAACGATAGAATTGTTTTCAATTTTTCCGTTCATATCCTTAATATATATGGACGTAATGTTTTTTACACTTTTGGATGCTTCTTTCACAGCATTTTGTGCAGCATCGTCAAAACTTTTTGTAGACGTTGCAATAACTTCGATAACTTTTACTATTGACATAATTTCAGTTTAAATTGGTTATACATTTATTTATTCCATATCAAAGTAGTAAAGAATTAACCAAAAGTCAAATGATTAACATAAGATTACAATTGAAATAAGACCGATTAATTTTCAATTAAAAACAATATCCCAAAAGAAGTTCGCGAGGTACAAAAAGAAGAAATGTTCAGAATTTCATTGAATTCCGGCAAGAACGGGATCGGAATTTACCCAAATTTGGTTTAAACAAAAAAAAGCTCCTTAGTTTCCTAAGGAGCTTATAAAAAGGGTGGAAGACCGGGTTCGAACCGGCGACCCTCGGTACCACAAACCGATGCTCTAACCAGCTGAGAGTCGAACTTGTCCGCCACCAGCCCGGCCGGGCAGAGATCA
>JAWOHC010000046.1:0-24647 GCA_046496275.1 Gillisia sp. | reverse complement strand
GTTTTGAAGGAATATTGGGCATTTTTTAAAACCCCGCTTTCGGTACTTATAGTTCCTTTTCCTTCCTTAATCGTTCCGTTCCAAACGGCAGTTGCTTTTCTAATCATTATTTAAATTTTATTACTAATCTGAAATATAGCCAGGCTCATCTGCCTATGAAAGTTTTTCTAAAAAAATTAACCTTTGTTTTTGAAGATTTTAATGGGGGACACCTCAAATTTATAGATGAATGTGAGACCTTTTCTTCATTTGGTTATAAAACCTCTTCGCTCAGGTACTCTTTTATTTCTTTTGGCATCTGGCCAATAATATGTTCCATTTGACTTTCAGGAATAAATCGTTTAAGAGAGTTAATTGTAATGGAAATAATTTCTTCTGTAGATTTGCTCCAGGGAAAATCCCTTTCTCCGTGAAGTGCCTGTAAATCCTTTACCTGATCCTTCATTTCCTCTATGGTCTCATAGTGGAGGGGAGGTTTTTCTGAATATTTCCAGTTTTGTACAAAGATTCCTTTAAAGATCATTGGGATAGGGTCTATAATTTGAAAAGATTCTCCCAGATGAATTCTATCCCTAACGGTATGCATCACCGATCTCCATATGATGAGAACCCGGTTTTTCTCTTCGGGATGATCCAGTTCCTGTGCCAGCTGATTAATGTATTTGTGCGCATCCTGCGCAAAAGACTCAAAGTTTAAATGAGCATGTGCCATCGCTTCTGTTTTTTAATTGATTCATTTTTTTCCTTTTTGGGATAGAAAATGCTGATTTTAAAAAATAATACCTGGGGAGAGATTAGTATGCTGAGGTTGTAATTTTTCCGGTTATTCTAAGCCTTAAAAGTATCTAGGGTGAACTTCCCTGGTAGTGTTGACCGGTTATAAACATTAATTTTCAATGGTACGTGTAATTTATCTCCCGCTGATCTCGCTGATTTTAGCAGAAAATAATCTTCACTATTTTTTTAGCCACGAATGCACGAATGTTTTTTTATCCTGGCTCTTGAATCCTGAATTCCAGGCCACGAATACAAGAATGTTTTTTTGTCTTGTCTCTTGATTCAAAGGTGCCAACTTGATTTCTCTAGTCTCTTTTCTTTATTCTATTTTCTCTTCTCTATTTGTTACAACTTCCTACTTAAAGGTGCAGCCCTATTAAAAGTACCAAAAACATTTTGAGCAATAAAAACTTTATAATAATCTTAACCAAGTGTAATTCAGTTAATTAATTAAAATTAAGGGAGTGAAATAATTATCAAATATCCCACATGTAAAAAGGCCGGAAATTTCTTTCCGACCTTTTCTAAAAATAGAACCTTTAGGCTTTTTTAAGAGCTGTATTCTAGAAATTTCTTATTTGATCTCAACCACTTCAAGATCAAAAATAAGATCTTTTCCTGCTAAAGGATGGTTTCCATCTACTACAATAGTATCTTCTTTAATCTCAGAAACTACAAGATTCATTTCCTGTCCATCCGGAGTTTTGGAAACAAGTCCCATTCCAACTTCAGGTTTGATCTCTTCTGGAAGTTGACTTTTTTCTACTTCCTGAACTAATTCTGCACGTGGCTCTCCGTACGCTTCTTCTTTAGGTATATTGATCGTTTTTTTCTCGTTTATTTTCATATCGAGAAGGCCTTTTTCAAATCCCGGGATCAATTGACCCTGTCCTAAGGTGAACTCAATTGGTTCTTTTCCTTCAGAAGTGTCAAAAACCTGCCCATCTGCAAGTTTCCCTGTGTAATGTACCTTTACCGTGTCGTTTTGTTTTACTTGACTCATAATATTGTTTTTCAATTTTAAAAACAGACCCTTTATCATTAATGATAACAGGACTCTTTTTTTAATTTTTACTCTGTTATAACCTGACGTGCCAAAACCAAGCCAAAGTCCGGAGATTGATTGTGGAAGCTGTTTTAATAGATTTTAAAGTTCAACAGGAAGGGATTTTATACAAAAAGGATAGTGATAGTAGTCAATTCGGGCTAATAAAGTCGGATTTTTGTTAATCTGAAAATTTGTCAGTTTTTGCATTTTTGTCTTTATTGAAGAGTTGTACGGGTAAACGCTAATAATGTTTTAAAATATTTATTTAAGTCATCCCAATGTTAAAGGAAAATTTCCTATTTTTTCCTTCTGAAATTTTTTAACCTCAAAACTTCATTATGCTAAGCAAAAAAAATAGTATTTCAGCTTCCAGAAGAAATTTCATTAAAAAAACCGCTCTTGTAGCAACAGGTGTAATGATCATTCCACGTCATGTGATGGGTGGCCCTGGATTTTTGGCTCCAAGTGACCGGTTGATTATAGCAGGAATAGGAGTAGGAGGGAAAGGGCAAAGCGATATTAACAGTTTTGCACTATCAGGTAAAGCAGATATAGGGTTTCTGTGTGATGTTGATGACAGAAGGGCTGGCACATCCGTTGCGCGTTTCCCCAAAGCTAAATACTATAAGGACTATCGTGAAATGTTGGATAAAGAACACAAAAATTTTGATGCGGTTTCAATTTCTACACCAGATCATAATCACGCCGTACAAACAATGGCTGCGATGGAATTGGGAAAACACGTATTTGTCCAAAAACCTTTGACTCATGATATTTTTGAGGCAAGAGCACTTACAGATGCTGCCAAAAAATATAAAGTAGTAACCCAAATGGGGAACCAGGGAGCCTCTGGAGATGGTGTTAGAAAATTAAGGGAGTGGTTTAACGCAGGGCTTATAGGTGATGTAAATGAAGTGTATGTTTGGACAGACCGTCCGGTTTGGCCTCAGGGAATTCCCTGGCCGGAAACTGCAGCTGCGGTTCCGCAAGGTTTGGACTGGGATTTATGGTTGGGAACTGCTCCCCAAAAGAATTATATCGATGGACTTGTACCCTTTAACTGGCGTGGATGGTGGGACTACGGTACCGGCGCAATTGGTGATATGGGATGTCATTTGATTGAAGCTCCTTACAGAGTTCTTGATTTAACTTACCCTAAAGATGTGCAGTGCAGTGTTGGTAGTGTTTATGTAGACGAATTTAAAAGAGGTTATTTTCCTGAAAGCTGTCCTCCCTCTAGCCATGTGATCATGACTTTCCCAGGAACCGAGAAATCTGCCGGAGATGTTACCTTGCATTGGATGGATGGCGGTATAAAACCTAAGCGACCTGAAGAACTTGGACCTAATGAAACCTTTGGTGATGGAGGAAACGGAGTGCTGTTTATAGGGTCTAAAGGAAAAATGATGTGTGGGACTTATGGTGAAAATCCAAGATTACTCCCAACCTCAAGAACAGAGGAAGTAACTGTTCCGGAACAATTTGAACGTGTACCCGGAGGAGCAGATGGCCATTATGCACAATGGGTAGAAGGAGCCATTGCAGGATATGGCAAAAAAGAATTGAGCTCGCCATTCGAGATCGCAGGTCCTTTAACCGAAACTTTATTAATTGCCAATCTTGCAATTCGCGGGCAGGATATAAGGAAGACCGGTACAAACCAACAGGGTAGAACGGTTTTTGAATATCCGGGAAGAGACATCAAAATGCTTTGGGATGCCGAAAATATGAGAGTTACCAATTTTGAAGAGGCCAACCAATTTGTGAAAAGGGAATATAGGGAAGGATGGACTTTATGATAAAAAATCTAATGGAAATCCGGAAGTATAAACAGAAATGCACTTTATGATTAAGATCCATTTTATAAAGCTTTTGATATTTGGTGTATTTTTTTATGCCGCTTTTGGTTTTTCAGCCTGTGATACAAATCCAAAAACAAAGAAAATTCCAAAGGCAGACTGGCAAACCATAATGGTTAGTGCATCTGCCTACAATTCCACATCTTCGCAAACAGAGGGAAATCCTAAAATTACCGCCTGGGGAGACACTTTAAAACCAGACATGCAAGTAATTGCCGTTTCCCGGGATTTGATACGAAAAGGCCTGGATTATAATACCCCGGTTAGGATAGAAGGTTTGGAGGGGATATATTTTGTGAAAGATAAAATGCATCATCGCTGGAAAAATAAAATCGATATTTATATGGGTGAAGATGTTCAAAAAGCCAGGAATTGGGGCCGAAAAAGGGTGTCTATCCATTATTTGATCTCTCAGGACAGCATTCTTTAAAAATCTTTTAAGTTGTAGATTTAAATTTCAGAATAGCCAAAATGAGGAAACAAATTATTAGGGTTTTAATTGAATTCAAAAAAATTCTTCAAGAGAAGTTCCATCAATACAATGACCAATTGCCTTTTATGATCGCTATTTTTGTAGCGCTCATTTTAGTGGTAGGTGGCATCAACTTATTTATTGAACTTACCGAGGTTTTGCATAGCAGGACAATTACCCGTTATGACCAAAAAGTTACCGATTTTATAATTTCCTTTCGATCTCCACAACTCAATAAGGTTTTTCAATTTATCACAGATTTGGGAGATTTATATGCGTATCTAATTTTAACTGCACTGTGTGCGATAGGATTCTATTGGAAGTTTAAAAACTGGCGGTATGTTCTTGAAATGATATTTGTTATAATCATTGCCGGACTTTCCAATCTGGCTTTAAAACAAGTGATCAACCGTGCGCGTCCGGATGCCGCTCATTTGGTTGCCGTAGAGACTTTGAGTTACCCTAGTGGGCATGCGATGGGAGCCATTGCATTTTATGGTTTTTTGATTTATTTATTCTATAACTTTAAGATGAATAACTGGCTTAAAGCCAGTATAATACTTATTTTCATCTTCCTTATTCTGGCAATTGGAATAAGCAGGGTTTATCTGGGGGTTCATTATCCATCAGATATTGTTGGAGGGTTTATCGCCGGTTTCATATGGATTATCTTTTGTGTTATTTTATTTCAGGTGATGGATATTTTTCGGCGGCGAAAGCGTTTAAGACAGGAGCTAAAGGAATAAAAACGGCTCTTGGTTTTTAAGGTTACTTTACCACCTTCCTTATATTTAAATAATTTTAAGATTCTGTTATAAAAATTTGGAGTTTATATTTTTAACTTTGGAATTATTAAAAAAACACATAAATATGCAAATTAGAGATAAAAATGATAAAGAGTCTGAAGATTATATTCTTCAGGATAATAAAAAGACACGATTTGGAGCCACCTTTATAATCATTGTTTTAATCATTCTTGCTACCCTTGTGGCGATGACAGGTGTTTATATGGATTTCTGGTAGAATTAGATCGATCTTCTCAGGAAATTTTAATCTCATTAAGCAGTAAAAATGCCTGATTTATATATTCTTTTTCCAAAAACAATGCGAAATAATTTGAAGTGGAGATTATTTCAAAAACCGGAATTCCCTCATAGGCCAGCAATTTAAATATATAGAAATACAAACCCACCGATTTGGAACTGTTTTTTGGCAAGGCGATGGTAATGCTGGATAAATCACTTTTAACCGAAACCAGGTGTTCATTCTTGAAACATTCTGAAACCGTTTCTTTTAAATCTGAAGAGACCAAAATATTGCTTTCCCGGTAGTTGCTCGAAAAGTTTAAATAAACTTCCGGTTGATTTTTAACAATATTCAACAATTCTGCCTGACTCGCCATGATACTTTTGGAATTCAGGAACGTATATTCTGTGATCCCGGAGCGCACAACGATATCTCCCATATCCCGCAAATTTGTTTTTTTTGCAAAGTTTTTCTGCGGTGCATAACGCCTTAAAGCCATTATTATAGAACCCTGCTTAACAGGCTTCCTTAATTCTTTCTCAATTTCCGGTTGTAAATGTACAGCCAGGGAACTAAAATTGATAAGATCCTTTCCCAATGCGTCATCCAGGAAGGGTTGATGCCTCAAAATATCGTTTACGCAGGAAGTAATTGTTTTCATTTGTTAAATAATATACATTTTGTACAAATGTATATAAAATATACGTTGTTTTTTAACTGTTGCAGCTATATGATTACTTATGCACTGTAAAAAGGATGAACATGAAGGTTTTAAAATTTGGAGGTACTTCCGTAGGTACTGCGGAAAGTATTCAAAATGTAAAAAGTATAATTTCAAGCCAGGATGGCAGCAAGCTTATAGTGCTTTCAGCCATGTCCGGGGTAACAAACTATCTTGTAGAAATTTGTGAGAATTTCCGAGCCGGAAATTCTTCAGAAATAGCAGGAAGTATCGACAGTTTAAAGCGGAAACATTTTGATCTTACAGATGGATTAATCACTTCTGAAAAAGAAAATCTTTCGGTTAAAAACCATATTTCAATCCTATTTGAAGGATTATCCAGGCTTACCCATCAGGAATTTTCAGAAAGTATCGTTCCCCAGATTCTCACTTTTGGAGAAACTCTTATGACCTTTATTTTTTCTGAATTTTTGAAGGTTTCAGGAATGAGCACCTGCTTGCTGGATGCTAAAAAATTCATGTATGTTTCAAATCTTGAAAATCCAGATACAGATAAAGTAGGACGTTTGTTAGCTCCTTTTCTTAAGAATACCGCTGATGAAGATTTAATTTATATCACCCAGGGATTTGTTAGGATTGATAAATTCAACAGGGTTAATACCCTAAACCGTGGTGGAAGTGATTTTACAGCCACCATTCTGGGAGCGGCAATTTATGCGGAGGAAATTCAAATTTGGACAGATATAGATGGGTTTCACAATAATGATCCCAGGTATGTTGAAAATACCCACCGGCTTTCTCATCTCACCTTTGAAGAAGCTGCGGAGCTTGCATATTTTGGAGCAAAAATTCTTCATCCACAAACGGTTTCACCAGTAATACATAAAAATATTCCCATTTTTCTAAAAAACACCTTTACACCCGAAGCTCCCGGAACTAAAATATCTTCTGAAATAACCAATCGCGGACTTAAGGCAATTTCAGCGAAGGACGGCATTACCGCCATAAAAATTAAATCCAACCGGATGTTGATGGCGCACGGATTTCTAAAGAAAATTTTTGAGGTCTTTGATAAGCACGAAACAGCGATAGATATGATTACCACTTCAGAAATCGCGATTTCTCTATCTATAGACAATACCGGAAATCTCGATCCTATTCTGGAAGATCTTAAGTCTTACGGTGAGATTACCGTGGAAATGGAACACAGTATTATTTGTATTGTTGGAGAAGGCTTAATAGAAGATAAAGAAACGTATCGGTTATTTGAGATCTTAAATGATATTCCCGTGAGAATGATCTCTTACGGCGGGAGTATTAATAATGTTTCCCTTTTGGTAGCAACAAAAAATAAAATCCCTGCATTGCAGGCACTGCATAAAAATTTGTTTAAAGTTCAGGAACACCTACTACCAAATTGAGTATAAGGATGATTTAATTAATCTGTTTGTTTATTTGTTTGTTTGTAAAAGGTCACTTCTTTCCCACCAGGAAGTGATCTTTTTTTATTAGGTATTTTCATTGATTTTTCTAAAATTCATTCAATTTTTTTAGTGCTAAAAGCTCGTTTTTAACCTCGATGTATCTGGATAAATAATACGTGCTCTTAACCCGATGATGCATGAACATAGCGCCCGTAAAATTTTCTATTCTGTGCTGTTTAAGATTCTTTTGAAGGTCTTTTAAGCGGTTTTGAAAAAGGCTGTGAAATTCAGCGCTGGAAAATCGGGTATCAAGGATCTTAAAACCATTTTCCTGAGCTTTTTTCCATAGTGTTTTTGAGGTGTAAAGTTCTACAGCCAATGCGGCAAAATCTTGAGGGCTATCCTCAATAAACCCATTCCAGTCAAGGCTTCCCGGTATTCCTTCGGCACCTGCAGAAGTGGTGATGTTTGGAGTGCCGCATTGCATCGCTTCAATGAGTTTTCCTTTTAATCCGGCACCAAATCTTAAAGGAGCCAGGCTTATTCGTGCTTTTTTAACCACTTCAGCGGCATTTTTGGCCCAACCCTGGATAAGGAACCCGTTTTTAGGATCATGCAGCTGCGTGATCTTTGCAGCGGGATAAGCACCATAAATATGCATTTGTACATCAGGCAATTTTTTCCGGATAAGAGGCCATATTTCCTGTTTTAGGTACAAAACGGCATCTGCATTGGGCGCGTGCCTGAAATTCCCGATACTTATAAAATGCTCCCGCTCCTCAAATTTCGGCAAGAAAGCAATTTCTTCGGAAGTGATTTTCTTGATAAGAAACGGAAGGTATAGCAAGAGATTTTCCGGGATATTAAAATCATCTTTCAGAAGTTCTTTTTCAACTTCTGAAATGATCAAACTTAGATCGCAGCGATAGATACTTGCGATCTCTCTTTTAGCCAGTTCTGATTCTTTAGTTGACCCAGGATTTTTTCCCTTGAATTCCAGTTCCCGGAAATTTCTTAAAAAATGAAGATCTTCAGTATCCAGTATTTTAAGCGCATCCGGGCAAATGGTTTGCACTCGCCATCCAAATTGCTCTTCCATCATAAACCTGTCAAACATCACAATTTGAGGCTGAAGATCTTTTAAAAACACGTCAAAACTGGAATCGTTCAGCTTAATAGGTACTACCGAAATAGTTAAGGATTCAAGGTTGGCCCTGTGAATAGACTCTGAGGCCGTTGTTGCAAAAGTAACGGTATAACCTTCAGAAATGAAAAACTCCAGCAACTGCATCATCCTGGAGCCTGCAGCAGTGGAATTTGGTTCTGGCCAAACATAACCAATCACTAATACTGGCTTCATAGGTAGCTATTTATTTTTTTGAGGGCTCCCGAGCTTTCGGGAGGAACATTCATAGAATCAGTATTCTCTATATCCATATCCCTTTATGAATGTTTCATTTAAATATTTTTTCAAAAATACCTGAATTTTATTAAACAAGAGGCCGTTTTAAAAACTCCCTGCCAGGAGGAGGGATCCTGTAATCCAAAGGGCCAGGGAAATCACCCCGCCTATGATGAAGAAATGGCGAAATTTATAGATTCCCATTCCGTAAATGATGGTGTTGGTTTGATAGCCTACCGGAGTGAAAAAACTAAAATTTGAGGCAAACAAAACCGCCAGAATAAATGGTTTTGGGTCCAGCTTCATCGCAACGGCAATAGTAATAGCAATTGGTGCAATAATAATTGCTGTGGCATTATTGGACACAAATCCGCTCATTATCATGGTTATAAGAAACAGTATTCCAATAATGACGATTTCTGTTTGATCCTGAAAAACAACCAGTAATTGATTGGCAATCCATGCATCTGCACCCGTATTGCTCATTGCGACACCAAGAGGGATCATTCCTGCCAACAAAAAGATGATTTGCCAATTCACCTGGGAATAGATTTTTCCCAGATCTACACATTTTAAAAATATCATAAGAAAGCACCCTATAAGCGCGCTTTTTAGAATAGGAAAAATAGAAAATGCAGATAACCCAATAACCAGTAGCAGGATTGCAAAAGAGATTGTTCGTTTGGATTTTTTTACAGATCTAATTTCCTTATGAACCTGAAGGATGGTTATATTTTCAACCTTGCTTAAATCCTCAAGAACACTATCTGATACTTCCACCAATAGCCGGTCTCCAACCCTTAATTCTATTTGATCTCTCTTATTGCCAAAAATCCTTCTTTGAGGATTTCTTAAACTTCTTCTTTTCCTTATTGCCAAAGGAATTGCACCGAGTAGATCCTGACTTTTTACAGATTTCAGACTTTTACCTATCAAAGGGGAATTAGGAAGCATAAGAATTTCAACTACCTGTACATTCTCTTCCAAAGGTTCACTCTGGGTTATAGGAAAGGTGAGTTTTTTATTATCCTTGTTTTTAATTACAGTAAAATCTTTTTGCTCTTTTAATTTTATAAGGTTTTCCAGGTTACATCTCAGTAATAGTTGATCCCCTTCCTTTAAAGGAATATACTTCCCCGGTTTGTCATTTATAATTCCATCTCGTTTTAAACGAACTATTTCAATATCCTCATTTTTAAATAAAAAGGTTTCTCCAATGGGTTTGCCAATGATTGATGCCTTTTTATTGATAATTATTTTGGTTATGAATTCATCCAGGTTATAATCCTCATCAATAGTTGGTTTTTTCCTGGAAGGAAGGAATTTGTGCATTAATGTTACAATCGTTATGGTTATAATCATAAAAATCACACCATACCAGGTAAATTCGAAAAATGAAAAACGTTCCAAACCGCGGTTTACAGCGATTGCATTTACAATAAGGTTTGTAGAGGTGCCCATTAAAGTACAACT
Organism: Gillisia sp.; assembly: GCA_046496275.1. GTDB lineage: Bacteria > Bacteroidota > Bacteroidia > Flavobacteriales > Flavobacteriaceae > Gillisia. Next base: position 14,484 of record JAWOHC010000046.1, on the reverse strand, counting down.
ACCACCAATGATAGCGGCAAATGAAACAGGCATGAGAAGTTTTGACATTGGAATATCGTGCTTGGCAGAGAGTTCCGAGATGATTTTCACAAAAACTATCACTACCGCAGTGGTATTGATAAATGCCGACATTCCGCCTGCAATGAGCATAAATACAGGGATCATTAAAAATACAGGAAGGTTTTTTAATTTTTTTAATCCATTTGCAAGTAGGTCTATCACCCCGTTATTCTCGAGGCCAATTGCTATTATCATCAGCGACAAAACGGCAATAGTGGCAGGACTGGAAAACCCGGATATAGCTTCCTCCGGACTTACAAGATTGGTAACAAGTAAACTCACCAAAATGAAAAACGCAACCTTATCTACCGGAAATACTTCCAGCGCAAAGAAAATCATCGCCACAATGATAATGGACAATAATATAAGTATATCTGGTGTCATTTCTTAAAAGTAGGAAATAATAATCATCTTGCCGGGACGATAAATAAAGGTTTGTAAAACGCAACGATAGAAATCAAATTGTTGGTCATCTCCTGGTTTTTAACCTTGATGTTTTGCGTGCCTTTCCTTTAACATATTGCAATTGAGATCCTTTCTGTTTTTCAAAACCGTTTTGCCAAACCAGGTATGATATTTCTGATTTTCGAGGAACTCCACATTAATGGCATACCATTCTTCATCAGAATATGTTAAATTGAAATATTCTTCCCATTCCGCTCTAAGCCGCTCATTTTTGAATATATAACTCTCCAGTCCTAAGTGATAAAGGTCGGCATCACAAATAATTTTTTCCGCCAGGGTTTGAGGGTTTTGTGGCATTTTGGTTGCAAGAATACAGGAAGTCACAATATTTAATTTATCCTCTGAATACTCCTGCTCCTTTAAAAATTCTACCGCATATTTCACGCTTTGGTCTTCGTGGTCTACATAGGTTTGTGCCATACCGGTATCGTGGAACAGGGCAGCGATTAAAATAGGTTCCAGATCTGATCCAAAAACTTCCTCATAATTCGCAATGGTTTTTACGTATTTATAAACATCTTTGGTATGCTCAACACTATGAAATGGCAAGGATTTACAACGTGTGTTTTCCAAAAAATCTATGCAATGATCATAGGTTAAGGAAACTATATTAGACCTACTTAGTCCTTTTAGAAAATTGAAAGCCATGCTGGTTTTTTATTAATTTTAAGTGTTAAATGGCATCTGGGAATTAAAAAAAAACAGATTTATCGATCTTATCTTAAATGAAAATTAACCTGCTGTAATTCGGCGGTAATTTACAAGAAATCAGCAAATCTCTTACCTATTTGAGATTTTTAACCTTTTATTATAGTACAGCTTTTTTAATCCCTTAGGCATACTTCCATCAGCGACAAAATAAGGTGTTTTGGCTCAAGAAAATATATAAATAATTCTTAATATTTTACTCACCCGTAACTTTTTTCCTATTTTGAAGGAAACCGAAATTATGAGCCAATGAGCAGGGGATTTGTAAAAGAAGATGATCAGGAAGAAGCTCCCTTTATTCCTCCAAGAGCAGCGTTGCCTTCCGGAGTGATTAATTATGTCACTCCCAAGGGTTACCGGGAACTTTTAAAGGAGCGCGAAAGCCTGGAAGAAAAAATTTCACAGCTTCATATCGAAAATGATAAAGAGAGGAGACATGCCAGGGCAATAGTTACCGGAAGTTTAAACTTGTTAAATGAAAGAATTGGCACTGCCCGTATTTTAAAACCTTTGGAACAACCCAAAGGCGAGGTACGCTTTGGTGCAAAAGTCAGTTTTAAATTTATAGATGGAAAACAAAAAGGATCAATCCGGAAGTTTCAGCTGGTTGGAGTAGATGAAGCCTCTATTAAAGCCAATAAAATAGCTTTCGTGGCACCCATAGCAGTTTCCCTTACCGGAAAAAAGATAGGAGATGTTACACCAGTTAATATGGGGGGAGAAATTCAGCACCTGGAAATTCTTGAAATTGAATATTCCTGAAAATTGAATATTATTAATCAGTAATGACCGGTAAAGAATAAAGATCGTTCCGCCTTTGGCGTAAGCGTAAGAACCAAGACTTTATTTTTATTAATTGATACACATTTAGTTATAACACCAATTTTTTCAGCTCCCTTTATTATCAGCATATTTTAAAAAATTTATAAAAGCAAGGTCTGTTTTTTTAAATATTTTTGAAATGTCCTCATAAGGTGTAGTTTCAGCTTTAATAAAAAAGGTTTACCGGACAACAATGATTATAATTAAGGTAAAGTTTAAAACAAACAGCTTAATGATTTTTAGTGCACATCCAGAATCTCAATATCCTTTTCGTTTAATTTAAAAGTTTCTCCCTTCTTTTTTCCTTTTAGCTCAGCAAAAATAGGAGCTTCTGTCGAGATCACATGAACTTTGCCTCCGTCATCCAAAATAATATCCCCCAGGGCTGTGGCGATAAAAAAATAACTGTCTTTGGTTTCTACAATACTCCCAAATTGAACCTGTTCGCTAAAATGTTCTCTGTCCACCAAGGTGAGCTTTTCTTTCATTTTTTGAGCATTATCAAGATATCTGGCATATTTTTCAAAATCGTTCAGCAACTGGCCTTTGTTGCCTTCTTCATCATAATCTGTGTGTACATCATTGGCTTCCATGGATTCTTTAACAGCATCCATGTTTTCCCTATAAGTTTTGATTTTTTTATCGACTTCCGCCAGGCATAAAATGAAGAGCGTTTTCCGGTTTGGTTTCATAGTACGTTTTATTTAAAAGGTCATGTCTTTCTTAAAGGTACTTTTCTGGTTTCGGTTAAAAGAAGATTTTGCAAATTTTTAATAGTTCTCATCATGGATCATTTACCCGTTATTATGATACCGCTAATGTTGTTGGTGCGCCGTTTCATTTTCCAATAACTGAATATTGCTGAACATTCGTTCCTTTACGATATTCATCATTCGTTTATTTAATGCTGAAGAGTTTTCAACATAAACAAGATATTCTTCAATAGAAAACAGGCCTATAATAATCCCTTTCAGGCTATTCCTGAATTTTATGTCCTTTTGAATAGCATTTTCCACAAACATCAATTTTTTGTCTATTGAAAATGAATGAAATGCATTTTTGTGTTTTTTGATGTAATTTCTGAATACTTCTACTAAAAGATCATTTTGGAGTTTGGCAACCGGCCGAAGCGTTTTGTTTTGAAAATGTTCATCCCGGCTCATATCTTCTGAAACTTTAGCCGAAGGGATTTCTGGCCTTAGGCGAACTAAATCTAAATCTCGCTGGTTCATAATGTTGGGTTTTTCTAAATTTAATTAATTATTTAGTCGATAATTAAAAGCCAACTCACAACTTTTAAACCAATTATGAACATTTTTTTATAGCGTTAAAGTCCTCTTAATCGCCCGATGCCTTAATTCGTATCTTTTTATCTTTCAAAAAAATAGCAATTAAAGTATGATCATATCAAAAAACCCATATACCGGAGAAGAAGTTGGACGCATTAAGGAATCCACAAAAACCGAAATAGATACAATCCTTGAGGAGGGCGCTAAAAGATTTAACACCTGGAAAAAGACAGATTTTAAACATCGTGCCGGTTTGATGAAAAATGCAGCTAAGGAATTGATTAGCAACAAAAAGGAATATGCTGAAACCATCACAAGAGAAATGGGAAAACCAATCTCCCAGGCGCTTGCAGAAGTTGAAAAATGTGCATGGGTTTGTGAATATTATGCCGAAAATGCGGAGAAACAGCTTTCTAATGAACCTGTGGAAACCGACGCACAAAAAAGTTATATTTCCTATGAACCTATTGGGGTTGTCCTGGCGGTAATGCCCTGGAATTACCCTTTTTGGCAAGTATTCAGGTTTGCAGCTCCTGCACTTATGGCCGGAAATATTGGTGTTTTAAAACACGCCAGCAATGTGATGCAATCTGCAAACAACATTCAAAAAATCTTTGAAAAAGCCGGATTTCCAAAAGGTTGTTTCCAGAATATTCCCGTAGGGAGTGCTAAAGTGGAATCGATTATTCGCGATAAAAGGGTGAAGGCAGTAACCCTAACGGGAAGCAACGCAGCCGGAAGTGCTGTAGCATCGGTTGCAGGAGAAGAGATTAAGAAATCTGTTCTGGAATTGGGAGGGAGTAATGCCCTTGTTGTTTTTAAAGATGCTAATATGGAGGAAACGGCAAAAACTTGTATTCAGGCGCGTTTTCAAAATACAGGACAAAGTTGTATCGCCGGAAAACGGCTAATCCTGGACGAATCTATTGCCGAAAAGTTTTTAGAACTGCTTTTAAAACAGGCCAGAGAACTCAAAAGTGGAGATCCAATGGAGGAAGCTACTTATATAGGCGTGATGGCCCGCGAGGATCTTGCAAAGGATCTGGAAGATCAGGTTCAGCAATCGTTGAAAGCAGGAGCCAAAATCATTTTGGGTGGAAAACGCAACGGAGCATATTTTGAACCTACTATCATTACAGGAGTTACACCAGATATGGCTGTTTTTAAAGAAGAAACTTTTGGCCCGGTACTTTCTGTAACTACTTTTAAGAATGAAAAAGAAGCCATAAAGCTGGTTAATGCCTCCAGTTTTGGATTAGGTGTTTCTGTTTTTACCCGGGATATTGAACATATTGAAAATTTGATACCGGAATTTGAAGACGGAGCGGTTTTTATCAACGAATTGGTGAAAAGCGATCCCAGGTTGCCCTTTGGAGGAACTAAAACATCTGGGTATGGTAGGGAACTTTCCATTCAGGGAATCAGGGAGTTTGTGAATATAAAAACGGTCTATTTCAAGTAATATTTGGAAGGTTAGAAAGAGAAGATCCGTCATCAATTCTATAATGGAAGTCCATAAGGCATATCAAAGAAATAAAAATTAAGAATTCCCTCCCGAATGGATTTTGGCGGGCACCTGGATTTTCCTTATGGGCAAATAATTTAAATAATAATTTATATGAGAGAGCAAAATATAGCAGTTACAGTAGATGCGGTCATTTTTAAGGAAGTTCAAAATGGCTATGAATTATTATTGATACGGCGAAAAAACGAACCTTTTAAAAGCCAGTGGTCTCTTCCGGGAGGTTTTCTGGAAATGGATGAAGCTTTAGAAACGGGAGCATTGCGTGAACTTAAGGAGGAAACGGGACTTAGCTTGGAAAAGCTTCAACAAGTAGGCGCTTTTGGAGCTTTGGGAAGAGATCCACGCGGAAGAACTATTTCAGTTGCCTTTGCCGGAAAGATAAAGAACCCAAGTGAAGTAGAGGGAGGAGATGATGCTGAAGACGCTCAATGGTTCCCCTTAGATGACCTTCCTGAATTGGCATTTGATCACGCTGAAATCATTAAGGCTGCATCAAATTTGTTATAATTAATTCATCTTTGCTGGGTTTATCCGCCTAACGAACGGGCAGGTTCCCCGGGGCCTGCCCGAAATGAATTTCAATCAGTCGGTCTTGCCCCGAGGTTTTTGATTTAGAAACCCTGGTATTTACGAGAAGCCTTATTCAAAAAAATACGGAAGCAAATCATTCCCCATTTTTTTTCTTTTCTTCCTGTTTTTCCCTTGCAACTTTTATTTGTTCATCAGCCTGTTTGATTTGATCCTGAGTAGCAGGTTCAGGTTTTTGTTCTTCGGCTCTTTCAGGTTCCAGACTTAAGATGATTTCTACAGGAAAATGATCGGAACCTATATCATTTCCTAAGTTAAATTTTTTAACTCTAAATTCTTCGCTCACAAAGAAATGATCCAATGGCCAGCGCATTAAAAAACTGGTAGCATCAAAGGAATTAAAAAATCCACGACCTACCCGGGTATCAAGTAATCCACCAATCTTCGCAAATAAAGCGGTGGTGCCAGACCAGGCAACATCATTAAAATCTCCTGCAACAATTACCGGTAATTTAGAATCCTTGGCCATTTTTGCTACAAGCATCATTTCTGCATCCCGATCTGAAGAAGAAGGATTATGCTGCGGCATAGGCGGTGTAGGGTGTATTGCGTAAAATTGCACCAAATCCCCCGATCTCAATTTTAGCATAGTATGTATGGAGGGGATGCTATCATCTACGAGAAACCGGACTTGTGGATCCAGCATTTCCAATTTAGAATACAATAACATTCCATAGGTGTTATCAAGCGGGACTTCAACTTTATAAGGATAACCTAACACTGCTTGCGAAAGGTTATCCCGCCATCTTAGGTCTGTTTCGGTCAATAATAATATATCCGGATCCTTTTCTTCAATATCCTTGATCAAAAGACTTGAATCTGTATTGTCTTGAAAGACATTGGCCGCATAAAAATGTATTAAATTATTTTCATTTTGGGTTGGTGAAGCCTCTCCAACGAAATAATTTTTATGTGGAAAATAAGGATAGATCGCTATAAGCTGGTAAATGAAACAGGTTAAAAGCACTCCCATGAAGATATAATCCTCTTTTCTTTTTATATCGAATCTTATAAAATAGGCCGCAAGCGCGGTGAGCGTAAGCAAGGTTAACTGGATATGGAAAAAATCATAAATGCGTATCCACCAGAAATCGGCAGCAAATAAAGGAACCAGTGTTGCAACAACCGCAATAACACCAAATATTTGTAAAAAGGTTTTAAGTTTCATACAACTTCTTATAAAATTTAAACAGCCAATTTTTGGTTAAAATTTAGAAACACAAACATACTTTTAATTTTTGAAAAACTTTTTCTTTCAAATAAAATCTAATAGTGATAAAAAGATGAATTCAGGAATGTGATTTAATTAGTTTTCCTGATTTTCTGAAGTAAGATAATTTCTTAGATCATCTCCAGATGGAGCTTCAAATAATTGAAGATTAAAATAGGGCACAGCAGCAATGATATGATCAAAAATATCGGCGCTTATATACTCGAAATTTTCCCATCGCTTATCCCTGCTAAAGCATAAAACCTCAAGAGGAATTCCGTGGGGCGTAGGCGCCTGGTGACGAACAATAATATACATCTCCTTGTGCACGGCAGAATGTTCGTGTAAATAACTATCTATATATTTTCTGAAAACCCCTAAATTCGTTTGATTTCGCCCATTTATAAGCAAGGTCTTATCGATGTTGTTATTTTTATTATAACCTTCAATCTCCCTTTGGCGGTGGTCGAGATAAGGCGCAATTAACCCTATTTGTCTTAATTGATTCAATTCTTCATTATTCAGGAATTTAACTGAATTTTGTTTGATGAATATGGCACGCTTAATCCTTCTTCCCGGAGATTCCTGCATTCCTCTCCAGTTTTGAAATGAATCTGAAATAAGGCTGTAGGTGGGAATATTGGTGTAGGTATTATCAAAGTTTTGAACCTTTACCGTAGCAAGATTAATTTCGGTTACCGTACCATCTGCTCCAAATTTACTGAAGGTTATCCAATCTCCAATTCTCACAATATCATTTACTGAAACCTGAATAGATGCAACAAAACCCAAAATGGTATCCTTAAAAATCAACAATAAAATTGCCGAAGCAGCACCCAAAGATATTGCAAAGCTAATCACTGATTTCCCGGTTACTTCAGAAAAAATAAACATGAAACCAATCACCCAGATAATAATCATAAGTACCTGGATATAGCTGTCAATTGGCTTGTCGTGAAATTCTTCCAGGGTTTTCAGGTAATTTTTTGTAGTGCGCAGGATACTTCGAAAGATCCAAACTATGAGAATGATAACATAGATATTAAGGACAAAGAGTACTACTTTTAAAGCATAAAGATGGTCTACAAGTATATACGGAGCTGTATAGTAAACAAGTACTATTGGAAGAGCTTGAACTACGTACTTCGGGAATTTACTTTTGATCAAAAAATCATCAAATGTAGTCTTGGTTCTGTTGGTGAAGGTTTTAAAACTTTCAATTACAAATCTTGTAAGCAAATAGTTGATTGTGTAAATAAGCAAAACCAGTAAAGCGATGTTAATAAACAGATTAAGATAGCTAGCAATAACAGGGTCCATACCGAGCTTTAGTAAATAACGCTCCAACAAACAAATGATATCCTTGAAATCCATAAATTCTTTCATGCTATAAATATTTCTTTTCTATGTAAAATGGTCCAAAAGGAAGCACGGAGCACACAATGGCTATTAAAAGAGTTTGTGGCCTCCAGTTTAAAGGGGAATACATATAAACAGCTCCTGCCACGTATGCAATAAAAAGAACTCCGTGAGCCATTCCAACTATTTGTACCATCTGTGGTAAATCAAAAAAATATTTTAAAGGCATGGCCAAAAATAAAAGCACCAGAAATGAGATTCCTTCCAGGATGCTTATCCATCTAAATGTGCTGATTTTTGTCTTTAAACTCATAAATATATAATTTTGTGCAAAGGTAAATCTTAAACAGCGTGTTTAGAGCGAAAATCCACATTTTAAATCTATAGTTGTTTTATAAAGGAATGTTAAAAACAAAATAATCTTGTGCCAATAGATTAAAAAAAGGTTCCCGGGTTTGGCATTTTTCCTAATTTGCACCTAAATAGAAAATAAATTCATGAAATCAAAAATATTAGTAACCGGAGGACTTGGTTTTATTGGCTCGCATACTGTGGTAGCTTTACAGGAACAAGGCTATGAAGTAGTGATAATCGATAATTTATCAAATTCCTCGCTGGATGTTCTTGCCGGGATTACAAAAATAACTCAGATAACTCCCGAATTCGAGAATATGGATCTAAGGGATAAAGATGCTGTAGCTGGATTTTTTGAGAAATATCCCGATATAAATGGCGTGATCCATTTTGCAGCTTCAAAAGCAGTTGGGGAGAGTGTGGAAAATCCTTTACTTTATTATGAAAATAATTTGTCAAGCTTAATTTATATTCTGCAACATTTAAGTCAAAAGGAACAGGCAAGCTTTATTTTTAGTTCGTCTTGTACGGTATATGGCCAGGCAGATACATTGCCAATAAAGGAAGATGCCCCAATAAAGAAAGCGATGTCACCTTACGGGAACACCAAACAAATAGGAGAGGAAATTATTGAAGATACCTGCAAAGTACATCCTGCTTTCAAAGCGATCTCCTTAAGATATTTTAATCCCATTGGGGCACATCCTTCAGCAGAAATAGGGGAATTACCAATAGGGACCCCTCAAAATCTGGTGCCTTTTATCACTCAAACAGCTATTGGTATTCGGGAACAACTTTCGGTTTTTGGGGATGATTACCCAACCAAGGACGGTACCTGTATTCGGGATTATATTCACGTGATGGACCTTGCCAAGGCTCATGTAGTGGCTTTAAAACGATTGCTTGACGATTCTTCTGAAAAAAATTATGATGTCTTTAATTTAGGGACCGGAAATGGAAATACCGTACTTGAAGTGATTGAATCTTTTCAGAAAGTTACCGGTAAGAAATTAGCCTACAAAATCGCCGACAGGAGGGAAGGAGATGTTATAGCCGCCTATGCCGATACGCATAAAGCAAATTCAGTACTAAATTGGAAAGCAGCGCATAACCTGGATGAAGCCTTAAAAAGTGCCTGGAAATGGGAAAAAAAGGTAATGGAAATCGAAAAGAAGCATTAGAATCAACTTCTGATATTTAAAATATTATAAAAAATAAAAAGGCCTGGGGTTAATTCCAGGCCTTCTTATTTTTTATTTTGTGCCATTTACTATAAAAGCATGAATCATTCCAGGGATCCAACCTAAAAGCGTTAATAAAATGCTTATCAAGAAAGTTACTCCCAGTCCGTGTTTCAAAAAAACAGCCAGTGGGGGTAATAAAATGTTTAAAATGATTGTAAGTATAGACATAAATAATTTTTTAGTGAACGCAAATGTAGCTAACTACTAAGGTAGCAGGAAAGTTGGTCGGCTGTTTTTGGCTGATTTTTAACTTGATATTATAATTTAAGGGATCCAATCTTAAAAAAGTATCTTTGCATCTTTAAAATAAAATAAATGGGATTTACAGAATTAGGAGTTTCAAAAGATATTGAAAAGGGATTAAATGAAATGGGGATTTACACTCCTACAAAAATCCAAACGGCAGCCATACCTGTTTTATCGACTCAAAATATAGATTTTATTGGTCAGGCGCAAACAGGGACCGGGAAAACTGCAGCCTTTGGCTTGCCATTGCTTAGTAAAGTTGATACAGGTAAAGATCATATACAGGCGCTTATCCTCGCTCCTACAAGGGAACTTGGACAACAAATTGCCAAACAACTTTTTAAATTCACCAAGTATACAGATCAGGTTTTTATGGAAGCTGTTTATGGTGGAGAAAAAATAGACATACAAATCTCCAGGTTAAACCGTCCAACTCATATAGTAGTGGCAACCCCGGGAAGACTAATAGATCTTTTAAATAAAAAAGCGCTGGATATTTCAAAAATTAACACCCTTGTGCTGGATGAAGCCGATGAAATGTTAAGCATGGGGTTTAAGGATGAACTTACAACCATCCTGAAACATACAAAAGGAGACCGAAATATCTGGTTGTTTTCCGCTACTTTGCCTTCAGATTTAAATGAGATCATCACTAATTTTGTCGCCAAAAATGCTATCAGGGTTTCTGTTGATAAATCTGAAACTGTCAATTCCGGAATCGAACATCACTATGTTACCGGAGACGATAATAATAAACTGGATACGCTTTCCTTATTTCTGAAATCCCAGGGTAAAAATCGCGGAATAATTTTCACCAAAACCAAGGCTGCTGCAAAACTTCTCTCGAAACAACTGGAAGCAAAGAATTATGAAGTTGGACTTCTGGAAGGTGATATGCACCAAAAAGACAGGGATAAGGTGATGAGAGCATTCAGGAAAGAGACGCTCCGGCTTTTGGTTTCTACCGATGTTGCAGCACGCGGAATTGACGTGGACAATCTTGCGTTTGTGGTGCACTATCAATTACCGGAACAAACCGAATATTACACACACCGAAGTGGAAGGACTGCCAGAGCAGGTAAAAAAGGTATTTCTCTTGTTTTAATTAACAGCAAAGAAGTTCGAAAAATCTATGAACTTGAAAAAGAACTGGGCATTAAATTCGTGAAAGTCCGCTAAAATTAATCGTTGAACTTTAAGTGCCTGGCTATCAATAATTCAATTTATTGGGCAATTTTTGCCATCCATAGTTTTTCCTCAACCAAAGAATACCGCCTACCGAAAAATAAATTTAGCTGTAACCTAATGGCTTTTGGAAAACGCAATTAATTCTTTTGCAGTTCTAAATTACTAAGCTTTAGGAATGGCCATTTTTATGGGCTTAGGATTTATTGGCAACAAAGATTATAATCTATTAAAGTATCTGTTAAATTAGTAATAATCTTTTGTTTGTGCAGTATGGGAAGAGTAATTTCGTTCCAGTTAATCAATTAAAACTATCATTATGGTACGACTTATTGTTATTTTCTTAGTTATCGCCTTGGTGGCTGCTATCTTCGGATTTGGTGGACTTGCTGCAGGTTTTGCAGATATTGCAAAAATTATATTTTACATCTTTATAATTTTACTTGTAATCTCATTGATAAGCCGACTTTTCAGACGTTAAAATTATTTATCTTATAAAAAATCCAATCATGGTATTAATATTGCCTGATTGGATTTTTTAATACAAACCCTAAACCTTAAAATATGAAAAAATTGTTGTTTATTCTTGCTACAGTAGTACTAACGGTATCCTGTGGCCCCACTAAAGTAGCTACTGAAGCCCGAAAAACCTTTAAAGGGGACTGGGTATTGAACGATGTTACCTACCCCAATAACACCGGGATATTTAATGTAACGCTGTTTAATGATGCATCAACAGCTTGTTTTACGGGAAGTACCTGGCGTTTTGTTTCAAACAATAATACAGGAATTTATACTACCCAGGGCGCAGATTGTACTGCTGGCGAGCGTTATTTCAGATGGTCTATAGACGAAGAAAACACTCCAACCGGAATGTTTGATTTTCTGTTGAAACCAACAGACAGCAAATATAAATCTACCACAGGAGATCAGGGATTCAGAATGAATTTGGTAGCTTTAACCGAGACTTCCATGGTTTGGCAACAAACTGTTACTTTAGAAGGAAAGCCTTTTGTTATTAGAATGAACTTTACTAAACTTTAAAATTAAAACAATTATGAAAATAGGAATGAACAAATACGTAGCCATTTTATTTGCTGCTACCATGTTAATGAGCTGTGATGCAACAAGGAATGCAAGCAATAAGCAAAAAGGTGCTGTAATTGGTGCCGGTAGTGGTGCCGTTATAGGCGGCGTAATAGGTAATAATACAGGAGACGGTAACACCGCCCTTGGTGCTATTATTGGAGGTGTTGTTGGTGGTGCAGCAGGTGCATTTATTGGCAACAAGATGGATAAACAAGCTCAAAAAATTGAAGAGGAGATCCCTGGAGCAGAAGTAGAGCGCGTTGGTGAAGGTATCAATGTTACTTTTGATGAAAGCAATGGAATTTATTTTGACACTGAAAAGTTTAATATAAATGCCGCTTCTCAGGTAACGCTAAACAAATTGGCTGCAATCTTTAAGGAGTATCCTGATACCAATATTTTGGTAGAAGGACATACAGATAGTTCTGGACCTGCAGCGTATAACTTAACTTTATCCAAGAACCGTGCACAGGCAGTTACAAACTACCTGATTAGCAACGGTGTTCCAAAGAATAGGTTTGACACCAAGTGGTACGGACAAACTCAGCCAAAGTATGATAACACTACTGCTGAAGGAAGATCTAAAAACCGCAGGGTAGAATTGGCCATTGTTGCTAATGAAGACCTTAAGAAAGAAGCTGAAGAAGCTGCTAAGGAAAACTAAAATAAGCTCCTTAAACATATCCTAAATCCCGGAAATTTCCGGGATTTTTTTATTCTTTTAAGTACCTTCCACAGGTGAAAAAAGCTGATATAGGAATCGTGGGTGGTGGAATAGCAGGTCTTACCGCAGCTATACATTTGGCTTCCTGCGGTTTAAAAGTTTTGCTGTTTGAAAAAGAGAAGTACCCACATCACAAGGTTTGTGGGGAATATCTTTCCAGGGAAATCCTTCCTTACCTGGAATCCCTTAATATCTCATTGGAAAGCCTTAATCCTAAACTAATAGATCAACTTCTTTACAGCACCCCTTCAGGAAAAACCATAAAAACAGACCTTAAATCTGGTGGTATTGGGATTAGCCGATATGCGCTGGATAATTATCTGTATGAAAAAGCAAAAGATTATAATGTTGATATTATTCATCAATCGGTTACGATTATTAACTTTGAAGATGAAGCGTTTAAGATCAAAACCGCTAATAACCAAATTTTTTCAGCAAAATTGGTGCTTGGAGCCTATGGGAAACGCTCCGGATTAGATAAAAAATTAAATAGAGGATTCATTGGAAAAAAATCAGGTTGGCTTGCGGTGAAGGCTCATTATAAACTTGATACCTATCCTAATAACAGGGTTTCCCTTCACAATTTTGAGGGCGGTTATTGCGGTCTTTCCAAAACCGAAACCGGTGCCGTCAATGTTTGCTATCTTGCATCTTATGAGAGTTTTAAAAATTATAAAAGTATCGATTCCTATAAGGAAGAAGTGCTTTGCAAGAATCCCCTGTTGAAAACATTTTTTGACGAGGCAGTCCCATTATTTGAAACAGATCTCAGTATAGCTCAGGTCTCTTTTGAGAAAAAATCCATTGTAGAGGATCACATACTTATGTTGGGGGATGCTGCCGGGTTGATTCACCCACTTTGCGGAAACGGGATGGCAATGGCTTTTCACAGCGCAAAACTGGCTTCAGAAAGTATTTTGAAGTATTATGACCCAAAAGCTTTCAGTAGAACTGATATTGAAAAGGAATATATCAAAAAATGGAATCATCAATTTAAATCCCGAATAAAAATAGGCAGTGTACTTCAAAAAATCCTTCTGAAACCGGTTTTAGCGGAAGCTTCACAAAATATAATAAAATTAGTTCCTTCATTATTACCATTTATAATAACTAAAACTCACGGAAAACCTGTTATATGTGTAAAATAAGCACTCGAAAAAGAACCGATGAAAGCGAGATCATGGATGATTTCGAGTTAAAGGGAACCGATTTGGAAAAAACCCTTTATGATCTTGATAATATCAATAAGTGGCTTGGTGGGAACAAAATTACACTTCAGGGCATTAAAATATTGCTGAAGGATCATCCTAAGTCAGAAACAGTACATATTGCCGATATTGGTTGTGGGAATGGATCAATACTCCGGGAGATCGCAAAATGGGGCAGGAAAGAGAATTATACCTTTGAGCTCACCGGAATAGATGCAAATCCCTATGCCATCGAAATTGGAGAAAAACTATCCTATTATTATCCGGAGATTAAATATTACCCAGTCGATATTTTTCGGGATGAATTTGAAAAGATGAAATTCGATATTTTGCTTTGCACATTAACCCTGCATCATTTTAAAGATACAGAAATTGATACGCTTGTGGAATTGTTCACCAGGCAGTCTA
>JAWOHC010000015.1:0-11823 GCA_046496275.1 Gillisia sp. | reverse complement strand
AAGTAAATATAAAATTCAAAACCTGTTTAAATGAAAAACATCGTATTAATAATCCTGCTTGCCGCTTTAGCTACAAGCTGTAAACAACAATCACCCGAAGAAAAACTTGTCCATCTAAACGGATACTGGGAGATTGAAAAAGTAGAGTTCTCCAGGGATTCCATCAAAGAGTTCCGGATGAGTGAAAATGTGGATTATTTTGAAATAAAAGAAGGCATTGGTTTCCGGAAGAAAGTGCGCCCGCAATATGACGGCACCTACATCGTGAGCGAAGATGCAGAAAAAATCGAAGCAAAGATTGAAAATGACAGTCTGAATTTATATTACTCTACCCCGTTCGATTCCTGGAAAGAAACCGTTTTAAAAGCGGGAGAAGATAACATGAGTATAAAGAACAACCGGGGACTTATTTATCATTACAAAAGATTTAAATCATTATTAAGCGAACTAAATGAAGAAGAGATATAACGAAAACATGAAACTTAGTGATGCTTTACAGGATTTTGTAGCAAGCAATAAACTTCAAACAGGCCTGGATAAAGTAAATGCAAGGGATGTGTGGAATGCACAAATGGGGCCGGCAATTGAAAAATATACCACCTCCATAAAACTTGATGGCAACACGCTTTATGTGCAATTGAGTTCATCTGTCCTAAGGGAAGAGTTAAGTTATGGGAAGGAAAAGATCGTCAAACTTCTTAATGAAGAGTTAGGAAAAAACCTCATCACCAAATTGGTTTTAAGGTAGTCTACCCTGAACCTTTAAAACCAGGCACCTAAATTTTCTTCGAAAAAAGTAGGGAACCCACTCAGGGAACCTCTTTATTATTTTAAATAAAATAAAATTTTAAAAATTTAAAAAGCTCGGGGCAAGTCCACAAGAGAGGTCTCGGGATTCGGGCAGGCCTTTTAGTATCTTCCCGTCCGTGAGGCGGGTTAAACCCTCCATGAGGGATTAAAAAAAACTTAAAACTTTAATTTATTTTTTATTTCCTATCTCAAAGCATTAACTTGAAGTAATAAAGTCGGGGAATTATGAAAGTGAGCAGGAATGAAATGATTGAGAATCAACTAATAAAAAGAGGTATAAGCGACCCTGGGGTTTTACGTGCGATGCAAAAAATAGACCGTGCACTTTTTATCCCAGATGAAATGAAGGCGTTCGCTTATGAGGACAGGCCTTTAAACATCGGAAAAGGGCAAACTATAAGCCAGCCTTTTATGGTAGCTTATATGGTTCAGGAATTAAAGCTAAAACAAGAAGATATAATCCTTGAAATTGGAACCGGTTGTGGTTACAATGCTGCAATTATGGCTGAAATCGCAAAGCATGTATACAGTATTGAGGTGATAGCATGGTTGGAAAAATTGGCGTGTGAAAACCTGGAAAATGCAGGAATTAAAAATGTAACCACCCGTTGTGGGGATGGATTTCAGGGTTGGCTAGATAAAGCCCCTTTTGATGCTGTTTCCCTCACTGCGGCTCCACCTTCTATACCTGAACCTCTTAAAAAACAACTTAAAATTGGAGGGCGTTTGCTTGCCCCGGTAGGCACTTCAAGGCAGCAACTAAAACTTTTGGAAAGAACCGGAGCTGATACCTTTATTGAAAACAGGCTCCTGATGGTTAGTTTTGTTCCTATGACTGGGGAAGCACAGGAATAAAGTTATGATTTTAAAATGAGTGGCAAAGTTCCCAAAAGCTTTTGTTAAAATTGGAGACCTTTGAGCTTCATTATTGAAAAACTTAATAGGCAATCCCAAAGATAGCACTGTAGATCTTGTTAACCTCAGGGAATCAAAAAGCTTCTGCCAATTTTTGAGGAGTATTCCCGGAAAATGAAATTTATAAGAAAACATAGAACCAAAAAAACCACCCAAATATGGGTGGTTTTTAATTATTTGCTAAAAAAATTGATTAAAACATTTCTCTTCCCGCAAAATGAAAAGCAGATTCTATTGCTGCATTTTCATCGCTATCGCTTCCGTGGATCGCATTTTCAGCGATTGATGCAGCATATTTTTTTCTGATAGTTCCTTCAGCAGCATCCTCTGGATTGGTCGCACCAATCAAGGTTCTGAAATCTTCTACCGCGTTGTCTTTTTCCAAAACAGCAGCAACGATAGGTCCCTGTGTCATATAATCTACCAATTCCCCATAAAATGGACGTTCTTTATGCACTTCATAAAAGGTTTGTGCATCGCTTTTTGTCATTTGGGTCATTTTCAGCGCAACAATCCTGAAACCTGAAGCATTGATTTGCTCAAGGATTGCACCGATGTATCCTTTTTCAATTGCATCGGGCTTAAGCATTGTAAATGTTCTATTATTTGCCATCTTGTGGTTTTTAAATTTTCGGCAAAATTAAACAAATCAACCAAGTCCACAAGTCTATTTATGCTTTTAATCAAAAACCTACTTATAGACCTGTATCAATTGCTGTTGCAAGGTATTCCCCACGCCCCGCATTTGCATCGTTATTTCTTTCTTGCTGAAATCAAAAAACAACAAACCAAAACTCAAATCGCTTATTACTTCTCCCGCTCTGTATTGATTTGGTTCTCCGGAAAAACTGGTATAGGTATGGGTTAGCCCGCTGGAAGTGAAATCGATTAATGGATAATTTAAGGATGGAATTTCTACTTTAGAAAATTCTGAAATATGTCTGTCCCCGCTTAAAAGAACTACGTTTTCAGCTTTAGAAGAACTAATAAGGCCTTTTAATTTTTCAACTTCCCTGGGGAAATTACCCCAGGTTTCAAAACCATGTTCCGCTGAAAGAAACTGAATACTACTCACAATTAAATTAAAATCGGCTTTGCTGTTTTTCAATTCACCTTCCAGCCATTTCCATTGTGCTTCTCCCAAAACAGTGCCATCCATATTAGGATCATATCGCTTATCGGGGTCTTCGCTCTTTAACAAATTAGATCTAAAATATCTTGTGTCCAGCAGGATTACATTTATGCTTCCATTTTCCAGATTGAAAAGCTTGCTGTGATAGACTCCTTCCCGCTGCCTGCGTTCATCATTTTTAGGAACCTCAAGAAAATCCAAAAATTTCTCCTGACTTTCCTTTTTATACTCCCATTCATATCCGGCATCGTTTTTTCCATAGTCATGATCATCCCAGGTAGCTAAAATTTCAGTAGAAGAAATCAGTTTTTGATAACCCGGATGGTATTTTTGGATTTTATAATCCTGCTCCATTTTATCCATATCCGCGGTATCGGCGTAGATGTTATCACCGCCCCATATAAACACATCCGGTTTGTTTGCTATTATTGGTTCCCATAAGGGTTGCGGGAGTTTTTGTTTATTGCAACTTCCAAAGGCGATAGTGAAATCAGCACTTTCGACGCTATTGAATTCAACAGTTTCAACCGGCTTTAAAACCTGCTTTTCTTCATGATTTTTTCCGGATCCGCAGGAATTCAGGAGCAATAATAGTAACGATAACCTTAAAGTTTGTTTCATTTGTGGTAAATTTCAGAATTCAAAAATAAGAAATCATTTTTATTGAAAATGTTATTAAATTGTATCTTTACGCCTTATTATGATAGAACAAAGTATTTTAGAGATTACTTCTGCGCTTTCTGCAGCAAAAAATATAATAATTGTCCCTCATAAAGGACCAGATGGTGATGCCATGGGATCCTGCCTTGGACTTTATCATTTTTTGAAGGAAAAAAAGCACGAAGTAAAAGTGATTGCTCCAAACGATTTTCCGAAATTTTTAAAATGGCTTCCCGGTAGTGAAGATGTTTTAATTTATGAAAATGAAGTGGAATACTGCAATACCCTAATTGAAGCAGCGGAAATTGTATTTACCCTGGATTTCAACTCTTTGAACCGAACGGGAGAGATGGAAGAGCCCCTGCGTTCAACAGAGGCGCTTTTTATCATGATAGATCATCACCCGGAACCTTCAGATTATGCCGATCATACCTATAGCGATGCAACGATGAGTTCCACCTGCCAGATGGTATTTAAATTCCTTCAGAGATTAAGGGCGGTAAAGCACATTAGCCCGGAAATAGCCACGTGCCTGTACACCGGAATTATGACAGATACCGGCTCCTTTAAATACAGGTCTACTTCCAGTGAAACACACCGTGTAATAGCTGAGTTAATTGATAAGGGAGCAGACAATGCCATTATACACCAACAGGTTTTTGATACCTATTCTGAAAGCCGGATGCAACTTTTAGGCGTAGCCCTGCAAAATTTGCGGGTAAACAAGGAATTAAGAACAGCATATATTACCCTTTCGCAGGAAGAACTGGACAACAATAACTTCAAAAAAGGAGATACAGAAGGCTTTGTCAATTATGGATTATCCCTGGAAGGAATTATATTTGCCGCTATTTTTATTGAACATAAAAAAGAAGGTATTATAAAGATCAGTTTCAGATCTAAAGGGAATTTTTCAGTAAATGCTTTTTCCAGAGCCCATTTTAGCGGGGGTGGTCATTTAAATGCCGCAGGAGGAAAAAGTGAGCTTTCACTGGAAAATACAATAACAAAATTTAATACCCTTTTACCGGACTATAAAGAAGAATTAAGTTTATGAAGTTTTTAAAGTATACGATGATCCTTTTGGTTATTCTTATTTTTGGTTGTAAACCACCGGAAGCCAGAAAGCCCGTAACCCAAAATTCGGGATCATTTATCAATGAATCCATTCAAAGAAATAAGAAACTCGTCGCCCAGGAAGAAGCAGCGATTTTAGAGATTATTGAACGCGACTCCAGCACCGAATATATCACCTCTAAAAATGGTTTCTGGTATTACTATAATAAAAAATCTACCGATTCCCTGAATACCAAAACTCCCAAATTTGGGGATGTGGTGGAATTCGATTATTCAATCAAGTCTATAGATGGTCAGGATATTTATGCGGAAGGTGAATTGCCAAGAAAAAACTATGCAATCGACAAAGAGGAACTTTTTGGAGGATTGCGGGAAGGAATAAAACTAATGAAAGAAGGGGAAGTTATTACCTTTATTTTCCCTTCACATAAAGCATTTGGATATTATGGTGATAAAAATAAGATCGGCACCAATATCCCAATAATAACCAAAGTAACTTTACATTCAATAACTGAATAAACCATTAAAAATCAATAAATATTTACATATGAAAAAATTAAGTTTACTGTTTGTTTGTGCAATTTTAGTAGGCCTGGTAGGCTGTAAAGAAGATTATCCCGATTTAGAGGATGGGCTTTATGCAGAATTTAATACCAGCCATGGCAATTTTGTAGCCGAATTATATTTTAAAGAAACTCCTATTACCGTAGCCAATTTTGTATCTCTTGCAGAGGGCAAACCACATAGTATGGTGGATAGCACATATAAAGGAAAGAAATTTTATGACGGACTTACCTTTCATAGAATTATAAAAGATTTTATGATTCAGGGTGGCGATCCTACCGGAACCGGATCTGGCGGACCTGGATACAGGTTTCCAGATGAAATCGTGGATTCGCTAACCCACGATTCGAAGGGATATTTATCTATGGCCAATGCAGGCCCTGGAACCAACGGAAGTCAGTTTTTTGTAACACTTGCTCCAACAGAATGGCTGGATGGAAAACATACCATTTTTGGAAAAGTACTGGAAGGGATGACCGTTGTAGATAGTATAGGTACCATGAAAACAATTGGACAGGATAAACCTGAGGTGGAAGTTGTGATAAAAGAGGTTACTATTATTCGAAAAGGAAAAGAAGCCAAAGATTTCAAAGCTGCTGAAGTTTTTGAAAACAAATTGGCAGAATTGAAAGCCAAAGAAGAAGAAATGCTTGCAAAACAGGAGGCTTCAAAAACGGTTACTGCCGAGAAGTTTGCTGCGATGAAAGAAGGTGCAGAAGCACTTGAAAGCGGATTAATGATTCATTTCCTTGAAAAAGGAGAAGGCATTAAACCGACTGATGGTTCAATGATAGAAATTGATTACGCCGGATATTTTGCAGATGGAACTTTATTTGATACCAGTATGGAAGAAACTGCTGTTCAGGGTGGTGTTTTCAATCAACAAAGAAAAGACCAGGTTGGATATAATCCAATGCTTATTCCTTATGGACCGGATGCAGAAGTGATACCCGGATTTAAAGAAGGATTACAGCAAATGAAGGTTGGAGATAAAGCTATTATATACATTCCATCGCACCTTGCGTATGGAGAAAGGGGAGCCGGAAATGTTATCCCTCCAAATACCGATTTGATCTTTGAATTGCATATAGTAGGTCTTCAGGAATAAGCTGAAAACCTTTTTAAACGAATAAAGCGGCCTTCTTAACTATTAAGAAGGCCGCTTTTTATTTGAAGTAGGATTAACTTTATTTATTCGGAATATTCTTTAGGATTTCCAGAACAAATTCCCAGTATTTCTGGGAAGATTTAATGCTGGCGCGTTCATCGGGAGAATGTGCTCCCCGAATAATCATGAGGAAAGTTCCACCTCCGATCTGGAAAGCCGGCAGATGATTTTCCTTGGGAATCTTGAACCTAGCGTAAAAAGGAAAGTTTAAGAAATAAATTAGAATTTGTATTTTTGATAAAAAGCTATTCAAAATTGATTTACAGTCAAGAAAAATAGAGTTGGTACAAGATTTTTCAACTTCCGAGTGAGGAAGCCACTTCCAGACTTCAAAAGTTGCTTAAAAAAGAGAAAAAGAATGTTAATGGAAAAGAATTTAATCAATGACAAAAAATAATTGAATAAATGAATCGACCAATCCGAATCTGACTTCAATAAAAACCAATATAAAAAAACTTCAAAATTATTATCTAAATACAAATAATGCTATTAACACATTAATTGAAAAAGCATAATGGGAAAAACTAAAAAGATAAATATTGATGGCACTTCAATAACAGTACTTTCTCAAAAAAAAGATGATTTTATTTCCCTAACAGATATGGCAAAAAGTCAATTGCAGGATGTTGTAATTATAAAATGGCTTAGCCTAAAAAGTACTATTGAATATATTGGGGAATGGGAAGCATTATATAATCCTGATTTTAATTATACCGAATTCGGTACAATTAAAAATGAAGCTGGTAGCAATAATTTTGTTTTATCGGTTAAAAATTGGATAGAAGCAACCAATGCTATTGGTCTAACGGCTAAAGCGGGAAGATATGGTGGCACTTATGGACATAAAGATATTGCATTTCACTTTGGAATGTGGATTAGTCCAAAGTTCCAATTATTACTCGTAAAAGAATACCAACGCTTAAAAGAAGATGAAAGTGATAGACTTAAACTTCAATGGAATTTTCAAAGAACACTTGCCAAAGTAAATTATAAAATTCATACAGATGCTATAAAGGAAAACTTAATTCCTAATCAATTAAGTGGGAAACAAACCTCTATCATTTATGCCAATGAAGCAGATGTACTAAACGTAGCCTTATTTGGAAAAACAGCAAAACAATGGCGAGAAGAAAACCCTAATGAAAAAGGAAATATAAGAGATATGGCTACCATACAGCAACTAGTGGTCCTGTCAAATTTAGAAAGTATAAATGCAATGCTAATTCATCAAGATACGCCACAAAAAGATAGGTTGGTACAACTTAACAAGATGGCTATTTCACAAATGAAGTCATTGCTAGAAAATATCATCATAAAGAAATTAGACAATGAATAATTAGGAAGAATATACTAACATTCTTTTAGAAAACATACAATCGCAGAATTGGAACAAAGTACGTTTGGCTAAGAAATGGTTCAGGCTTTAATCAATGAACCTAAAAGATTATAACAAAGGCAATCATACAGGTTAAAAAAAAATCCAGCACTCTTTTGATAAAAATCAATTAGAGTGCCGGATTTAAAGTCATTTATTAAAAAAATTATCTCTGCGGAATATTTTTAAGGATCTCCAGAACAAATTCCCAGTATTTCTGGGAAGATTTAATGCTGGCGCGTTCATCGGGAGAATGTGCTCCCCGAATTGTAGGCCCAAAAGAGATCATATCCATCTCCGGATAATGGTTTCCTATAATTCCACACTCCAAACCTGCGTGGCAGGCAGCTATATCAGCCTTTTCATGAAACATTTTCTGATAGAGTTCATCCAGTACCGTTAAAATAGCCGAATCCCGGCTTGGTGCCCATCCCGGATAATCTCCGCTTAACTCAACGTCAAATCCGGCCAATTCAAATCCGGCTCTTAAACCATTGGCAAGATCATCTTTTGAGGATTCCACAGAGGAACGGGTAAGGCACTTGATAGTAACCTTTCCATCTTTCACCTCAACTCTGGCCAAATTGTTCGAAGTCTCCACAAGTCCCTTTATTTCAGGGCTCATTCTGTAAACTCCGTTGTGAGCCACATAAACAGCCTTTAAAACCGCTTCCTGATCATTGGTATCCATTACTTTTTCAGGAACTTCAACCGCTGTGATGCTAACAGCAAGATTGGGTTCCAGCTTGATGAATTCATCCTTAATTTTCTGTAGTTCATTTTCAAGCTCAGATAACACTGCTTTTTCCTGAAGATCGTCCACAACAACAATAGCTTCACTTTCTCTTGGAATTGCATTGCGAAGACCTCCTCCGTTAATTTCAGCTATTCTAAGATCCAGATTTTCAGAAACACTAAATAAAAGTCGGTTCAGGAGTTTATTGGCATTTCCCAAACCTTTAATAATATCCATTCCGGAATGACCACCTTTTAAACCATTCAGTATAATTTTAAATGCTTTGGAACCTTCGGGAGTATTTTCTTCCTTGTAAGATCTTTGGGCGGTAAGATCCACACCACCAGCACAACCTATTCCTATTTCATCATCTTCTTCGGTGTCAAGATTTAAGAGGATCTCTCCTTGAAGCAGTCCCGGCTCAAGACCTTTTGCTCCTGTCATCCCTGTTTCTTCATCTATGGTAAACAAGGCTTCCAGCGCAGGATGTTGAATAGTATCACTCTCAAGAATTGCCATAATAGTGGCAACTCCAAGGCCGTTATCGGCTCCAAGGGTTGTCCCTTTTGCCCTTACCCAATCTCCATCTACAAACATTGCAATACCCTGGGTATCAAAATCAAACTTGGTATCATTGTTTTTTTGATGCACCATATCCAGGTGCGATTGTAAAACCACCACTTTTCTATTTTCCATTCCGCTCGTGGCCGGTTTTTTGATAATCACATTACCAACTTTATCCACCATGGTTTCAAGCTTGAGTTTATTTCCGAAATTCTTAATGAATTCTATCACTCTTTCCTCCTTTTTTGAAGGGCGGGGAACCTGATTTAAATCGGCGAATTTATTCCAAAGAACTTTAGGTTCAAGAGATCTTATTTCTTCATTCATTATGTTGACTTTTAAAGATTAATTAATATTTTTTTTCCAGGGCTTGTCACAATAAATTACAACCTTAGGAAGTTTGTTTTTTTTTAATAACTCGTGTTTTCACAAAGGTATCTGTAATAAACAAAGCATGAAAATTTGTCGCTGCTTAATTAGTTTGTAATTTTAGAAAGTGAAAAAGAAGACCCAGCTCATTTTAGCCATTTTATTACCTCTGCAATATATAGCGATAAAAATCATCGCCGGATATCCCAATTTTATTGAAAAATGGTACAGCACAGGATTATATCCATACATTTCCAGGATTATGCGCTTTTCCCTGGGGAGTATTCCGTTTTCATTTGGAGATTTGCTCTATACCTTTTTTATTATTTCCATAATACGATGGATCGTGTTAAGAGGAAAGTCCCGATTTCGAAATCCCAAAAAATGGGTGCTGGATGTTTTCGCGATGTTTTCTATTATATATTTCTGCTTTCATATTTTCTGGGGTTTGAATTATTACCGGCTTCCACTTCATAAAACCCTTAAAATCAAGAATACCTATACCACTGAAGAACTTGTTTTATTGACAGAAACCCTTATTAAAAAATCCAACGAAGTTCACAAAGAGCTTATGGATAACGATTCTTTGAAAGTTCCATATGAATTTAAAAAAGGAGAACTTCTTAAGTCAACAATTGATGGATTTGATTATTTAAGCGAAAAATATCCAAAACTAAATTATGAAGGGAGATCATTAAAACCTTCCCTGTACAGCATTCCGCTTACTTATATGGGTTTTAACGGATACCTGAATCCGTTGACAAACGAAGCTCAGGTAAACACCCAAATCGTGAAGTATAAGATTCCTACCACCGCAAGTCATGAAATTGGACATCAACTGGGATTTGCCAAGGAAAACGAAGCCAATTTTATAGCTTGTCTCGCAACTATGCATCATCCGGATCCCTATTTCAGGTATTCGGGCTTTACTTTTGCTTTGCGTTATTGTTTAAATGAACTTTATATTCGGGACAAAACAAAAGCAGATGCCTTGTTGAAAAAAATCAATCCGGGAATTCTGGAAAACTACAAGGAAGTGCGCATTTTTTGGGAAGAACATAAAAATCCTTTTGAACCCATTTTCCATTTCACATATAACGGATTTTTAAAGGCGAATAATCAGCAGGACGGAATGAAAAGCTATAGCTATGTAGTGGCCCTGCTCGTTAATTATTTTGATGATGTGGAAAATGCTTTTTAAAGGGAATTGTATTTATTAAAATTTTCTTAAATTCCCATTTTTAAAAAAGTTATTTTCACACAAATTCACCCCACAAAATCATGAAAATGAAATTTAAAATTTTAATCCTAACCCTGTTCCTGGCTCACAGCAACTTGAATGCTCAGGTATATTTTCCGGATAACAAAGGCGTAAAAGCAAAAAACACGAATTATATGGTCTTTGAGAATGCAAAGATCCACGTAGATCCCAACACTATTATAGAGAATGGAATGTTTGCCGTTAGAAATGGAAAAATCACCGCCATTGGGAAATCCATCAGTGTTCCAGAAAACAGTATTCGTGTAGACCTTAAAGGAAAAGAAGTCTATCCTTCCTTTATAGATATTTACAGTGAATTTGGAATTAAAAAGCCAACCCAGGCCGGAACTGGAAACGGGGAGCCTCAATATGAGGCCGGCCGCGAAGGATATTACTGGAATGACCACATTCGCCCGGAAAACAACGCTATTGAACATTTTAGTTTTAATAAAGAGGAAGCTGAAAAATTCCACAAAAATGGATTTGGTGTTGTAAATACGCATGTAGCAGATGGAATAATACGGGGAAGTGGAATATTGGTTGCACTTAAACCTGAAGGGACCGAAGGTGAACGAATTATTAATGACAGGTCTGCTCAATATTTGTCTTTTGATAAGAGTATTCAATCCAGGCAGGCCTACCCTACTTCTATAATGGGTGCTATGGCCTTATTGCGTCAAAGCTACCTGGATGCATCGTGGTATGCCCAGGGAAAATCAGAAAATAAAGACCTCGCTTTGGAAGCATTGAACAGAAATAAGGATCTGGTACAAATCTTTAAAACAGATAACCTACTTGACGCGCTTAGAGCAGATAAAGTGGGAGACGATTCCGGTGTTCAATATGTCATTTTTGGAAGTGGAAATGAATTTGAAAAACTTGATGAAATCAAAAACACAAATGCTACTATAATAGTCCCTCTTGATTTCCCTGAAGCATATGACCTGGAAGACCCTTTTATGTCAGATTATGTGAGCCTGCAGGATATGAAACGTTGGAATCAGGCACCTGCCAATTTAAAATTGCTTGCTCAAAAAGGAATCCCCTTTGTACTTAGCGCACATAATTTAAAAGATGAAAAAAAATTCAAACCTAACCTTCTTAAAGCGATAGCATATGGATTGGATAAAAAAGTTGCACTCGCAGCCCTTACCACTATCCCCGCAAAAATATTAGGACAGGAAAATAAATT
>JAWOHC010000428.1:0-3031 GCA_046496275.1 Gillisia sp. | reverse complement strand
CCTTTGCGTTCCGGCCCAATAAAGGTTCTTGCATTCAGATAAAACTTACCCTGATAGGCTGTAAGGCCCATAATCCCTGTGAAATAAGCGTTATTATTAAAAAATAACATTCGGCCTCCTGCTTCAGCTTCAAATACTTTTGCGAAATTATAAAAAACCGAGGCGCTGGTTCGTACATCCGGGAACATAGTTCCGTCAGAAACTCCAATATTGGTAAAGGCATAAAGCCGGTCATTAAAAACCGGATAAGCCTCCAGCTCATATAAAGTTCCCTGGTCATAACTCCTGTCTGAATAATTCACCCGACCAATAACGGCAGTCCGGTTAAAATTATGCTGGTATTCTGCACTGATGCTATTCCAGGAATTATTTCTGGTATAGTCTTCACTGAAATTGATATATTGGTAATTTAATCCAATTTCATCAGAAACCGTTCTAAGCAGTAATGTTTGTAAAATATACCTATCCGCTCCTGAAATACCTTTTATAGTGATAAGTTCCATCGCCATGGCTCGTGCTTCCTTGCGTCGTTTATCTTTTAATAGCACCTGGGCTTTCCGGATCTTTAATCCGGTATCTTCCGGGTAAATCTGGCTAAGCTTTTCTATAAAATTAAATACCTCTGCAGTATTCTCAAATTTAGCGATTCGTTGATACACCAGTGGTTTTACATCCACATACTCCGGAGCTTCTTTCAGCAAATAATCCAAATCAGAATCAGCTGCTTGAAATTCCTCTAAAGCCCAGAGATTCCTTATCTGTAATATCCGGATGTCATGATATTCAGGGGCGAGTTCGAGACCGCGTTTGGTAAGTTTCAGGGAAGCAGGATATGCTGCATTTTTATAGGCTTCCAGTGCATTTTGGTAAATAATATCTGAATTGGTTTCAGTGATCTCCTGAGCTTCGGCTGTAAGAGAAAATATAAAAACCAACAGTAAGCAAAGTATCTTATCGTTCATAGTGGGGTTAGAAAGATTCGATTCAAATTTAATTCAATAAATAGATATCCGCCATTTTTCTGGTACAAGTTTTTAATTGGAAACATTGTTGTCCGGTAACCATTTTTTTGAAAGCCGAAACCACCTTCATTGGTCATTTCAAATGGATTTTTAATAAACTAACCTAATTTTTTTGATTTTTCAATGATACCAATAATTACAGTGTTCTGAAAAAATAGCGCTTATAACTAAATGTTTATCTGTTAATTAAAATCAGGTCTTTGTTCCTGGTTCTTGCAGTTACGCCAAAGCCGGAACGATCTTGACTCTTTAACGCACAACACTGAATTTGAAGCCACTTGTTTAGGACTTCTCAAATTGTTCCATTCGTTTTTGTCAGTAAGTTTTAAAAATCAGCTCCTAAAGTCTGACTCAGGGACGTTTACAATGCTATCCTTATTTCTGTATCATTCTAATTTAAGTTAAAAACTGACTTTCGTCATACTTTAATCGGACAAATTTATCTTCTTTTATAATCTAATTAAAATCCAAACCAATGAAAAGTATAAAAAATTCAAACTTCATTAGCTTTCTGGTACTTACAGCAGTGCTGCTATCGTTTTTTTCCTGCAAGCCCGATGCAGCCAAAGCAGAAGATATTCGTGTAGAATCCAGGATCCAGGCCCAACTAACTTCTCCTCCTTTTGTTCCTGCCCCGGTTGGAGCAAGAAAGGCTGCGAAACTTGTGGTTGATATGGAGATTATAGAGCTGGAGGGAGAGATGACCAGCGGTGTAAAATATGTTTACTGGACATTTGGAGGAACCGTTCCAGGGAGCTTTATTCGAACCAGAGTAGGGGATGAAGTGGAGTTCCATTTAAAGAATCACCCGGATAACAAACTTCCGCATAATATTGATCTTCATGCGGTTACTGGTCCAGGAGGGGGAGCAGAATCTTCTTTCGTTGCTCCGGGCCAGGAAAAGGTATTTTCATTTAAAACCTTAAATCCGGGCTTGTATGTATACCATTGTGCAACAGCGCCTGTTGGAATGCATATTGCCAATGGAATGTACGGATTGATCCTGGTAGAACCACAAGGAGGTTTGCCACCGGTAGATAAGGAGTATTATGTGATGCAGGGTGATTTTTATACCGAAGGAGCTTATGGAAAACCAGGACTTCAGGCATTTAGTATGCAAAAGGCAATCGATGAGCATGCAGATTATGTCGTGTTCAACGGAGCCGTAGGTGCCATTAGCGGGGACAATGCTTTAACCGCTGAAGTAGGGGAAACTGTTAGGTTGTTTGTTGGGAATGGCGGTCCAAATCTGGTGTCTTCCTTTCATTTGATAGGTGAGATCTTCGATAAAGTATATGTTGAAGGTGGAAGTATGGTAAATGAAAATGTTCAAACTACTTTAATCCCTGCAGGAGGTGCTGCTATAGTGGAATTTAAGGTGGATGTGCCAGGAACATTTATTCTTGTGGATCATTCTATTTTCCGTGCCTTTAATAAAGGTGCCCTGGGAATGCTGAAAGTTGGCGGAAATGAAAACGAGAAAGTCTACTCCGGAACCCAATTGGAAAAAACATACCTTCCTGAAGGTAGCGTGATCCAGGCCATGCCGGTAGCCGAAAAAAGCAAAGAGCCTGAAAATGTTCAGGAAAAAACCCTCGCAGAGCAAATGACACACGGAAAACAACTCTATGCTCAAACCTGTTTTGCCTGTCACCAGGCTGCAGGACAAGGAATTCAGGGAGCTTTTCCTCCTCAGCCCGTCCAGCCGGAAGGAGAGCGCCAGCCCCAGGCTCGGCGCCCACGGCCAGTCCAGGACGACGGGCCGGCCGGCCAAAACGTCCGGCGCCTGCCAGACAAAGTAGGCGCACAGGGCGGCCGGCAGCAGGGCGATCAGCCAACCGGCCCGGCCCCTGGCTGTGCGCACCAGGGCCGGCGCCCCGAGCGCTGCGATGAATCCCACGAGCACCACGACAGCCAACATACCGATCCGCCTCGGCAGGAGACTCAGTAGATCGCAGGTCTTGTTCGTAGTAGGCGCTTTAGCGCCGTCCGTGCGCGCTGAAGCGCGC
>JAWOHC010000425.1:0-4243 GCA_046496275.1 Gillisia sp. | reverse complement strand
AAAACAGCTATTTCAATAGCACCAGAATGCACATTCTTATATTTATTGGTGCTTTATGTTTCAGCATCTTATACTGCATTCTATATAGAATTTTAGAACGATATCGGATTTTACTGTAGCCATTTGTTGATCTGCTTTTAAACGGGAATTTAGAATTAGGATAGGCCGCAAGAAAATCCTGAACGGGAGATGATTCAGCTACATGGCCGGCTAATTTCTAAATTCCGGACCTTTGCTTTCTCAAAAAAATGGGTTTAGGCAGAATGACTCGGAAGGTAAATCAATAAACTTGGTGCAGTTCTAATTGGTATGAGGGAGTACTGAACATGCTTGTAAATACTGTAAATGAACCACCATGGACTTGAAGTCCATAGTGGTTCATTGGGGGAATAATGATATTCCCTTTGTTCATCAATAGGATAATTAAATCAGTGGAACTGCCAATAAGGGGATTTTCAGTTCATCAATTAAATCTTTTTTCTTGTTTTCGGTAAACAGTTTGTAGATTAAATTTTTCTTTTTATGCCCGGCCACTACGAGATCAATATTATGCTCATCCACGATTTTTTTGATGGATTTAATGACCGGACCTTCAATTAAAAGGCCTTCGGCAGAAACATTGTATTTTTCTTCAACCTCCTGGGCCCATTGTTTAATAAAGGCTACTTGTTTTTTATGTTCTTCAGTTCTTTTATCGTAAACATATTGCGGACCCGCCTCACGAGCCAGGAATTCGTCCGGATTGGCTGCCGAAACGTGTATTATCCAGATTTTCGCGTTTGTAAGCTTAGCGATTTTTACCGCATGAGTTGTTAAAAGGTCTGCGTTTTTTGGCTGGTCTATTGCTACAAGTATGTTCTTCATGAAAAACTTAAATTAATTAAAAATAATAAAAATTAAAGTTAGCAAAAAAAACACATCTTTCGGAAATTGACTCTGGAAGATAAATATGAAACATCCGCAGAACATTTGAGAAAACCCGAAAAACCCTTAGTTGGGTTTTATCTAAAAAAAATTATTCTCCATTGGAATCCGGGTAGAAAAACTTGTCCTGTAATAGCAATAGATACCAGATTTGATCCATGAATTAAATTCTTTTTCTTCAGGATTTTATTGAACAGAATTATAATTTATATTTCAGTATTCAAAACTCAAACAAAATAAAGCAGTATTTTAATCTGTTTTATTTTTCTTCTCTGCGGTCACGGGAGCTCTATGCTTTTATTGTTTTTAATCCCTGATTTCACTTTAGGATAAAAGATAAACCGCTTCCCCGGTAAAATCATTCTTTTAGTTGTTCAAGCTGTTGTTCCTTATTTCCGTTTTTTTTTACCCTCCAGAAATCGAATTGACATCTTTCAAGGATATTTTGGGATCAAGCCTAAATATTAGTCAATCTATACAGGAAGAATTCTATGTTTTTTCGCTCCTCTGAACGGTGCTCGAAAGGCTTTTATTTTCCTGTTAAACGACTCTGATGATACATTTGTACTTCTGATTGTAAAGTTGTTTAAAATTTATTTGTGATTTGATGTGATGGATTTTCCTTCGATATTGAATGCCTTTTGGATTCTTTTTTTTATTGAATTTCATGAATTTGCTTTGAATAAAGAAAGTAAGGACTGTATTTTTCTCTCAAAAATAATTATAAGTAAGCAGCACTGCTATCGGTTAAAAAGGGATGTATTATATTTAAGCATTATCAAAAGATGATCTTGTTAGACTGCATTTTTTGAAATTGATGTCTTACTCAATTTCAAAAAAAGACATTGATTATATTGAAAAGACCTCTGCTTATCACTAATTTTACGATTTTATAAAAATAAATTGCGAATTCTTAAATTGTTTCATGATAAAATTCAGGCTTTTTGCCCTTTTGGCACTGTTGCTCATTACTTTTACTAATGCTATAGCTCAAGTTCCATCTGCCGGTGAAATGGAGGTACACTTAGAACTACTCAATCCTTCTTCCGAAATTAATAATGGAATTGCAAAGGTTGAGATAGAAGGAGGTTTAGCTCCCTATCAATACAAATGGAGTAATGTTAACACTCCTATAGTTGCGTCAGAATCGGTTGGTTTGATTGAGGGAATGGAGTATTCTGTAATTATAACTGATGCCAGCGGAAATACGGTTACTAAGAAATTTACCATCCCTGCTAAATCAATAACTGAAATTTTCAACAGTAAAGTTCAGCCAGCAGTAGATGTGCTGGGAGCCATTCTCTTTTGGGATGCTTTTGCTACCATTGGAGTATATGATCCGGTTGTTTACAACTCTTATAAAAATATTCCCCTTCCACCTCTTGAAGTAGCTACCAATGAGGAATATCAAGTTAAAAAATGGTTGGTTGCTGAAGGTAGTCAGGTAGAAATAGGGGATGAAATTGCAATTCTGGAAAACAATCAAAACAAAGAATTATTCGTTTATGCTTCAGCTGTTGGAACTTTGGAACAGGTGACTAAAGAAGGAGCTATAATTTCCAGAATGCCTGAAACAGGTTCTTTCAAGGCCCCGCTTTTAGCGATAATCAATTTTCAAACTCCCCAGCCGCTATTACATCCCAATGGCGATATAAAAACCAATAACATTCCTTTCATTGTCATCTGGCTTATTTTGGGAAGTATTTTCTTTACCCTGCGCTTAAAGTTTGTAAATATTCGCGGGTTTAAGCATTCACTGGATTTGGCAAGAGGAAAGTACGATGATCCAGACGCTCCCGGTATGATTACGCATTTTCAGGCTATGGCCACCGCGGTATCGGCCACTGTGGGATTAGGAAATATAGCAGGGGTTGCGGTGGCAATTTCCCTGGGAGGTGCAGGAGCTACTTTTTGGATGTTTCTCGCTGGTTTTTTTGGAATGTCTTTAAAGTTTGCCGAATGTACCTTGGGAGTAAAATATCGTTTTATTGATAGTGAAGGACGCATATTTGGCGGACCCATGAATTATTTGCGTTATGGTTTAGAAAAACGAAATCTTAAGCATTTAGGGAAATTCCTGGCTATACTCTTTGCAGTCCTTGGGGTTGGTGCCTCCTTTGGTGGTGGTAATATGTTGCAGTCAAATCAGGCTTTTAAAATAGTATCTGAACAAATTCCCATTTTACAAGGCCAGGGATTTTGGTTCGGAATTGGTTTCGCCTTATTGGTAGGTGCCGTGATTATTGGCGGGATTGCAAGTATTGCCAAAGTGACTGCAAAAGTAGTTCCTGTTATGGCAATGTTATATGTGTTGGGTTGTTTAGTTGTGATAGGATATCATATCGAATATATTGGTGGCGCATTTTTAGCAATTTATGATGGTGCGTTCTCTGCCGAAGCTTTAAAAGGTGGATTTATTGGTGTGCTGATCATAGGTTTGCAACGCGCAGCTTTTTCAAGTGAGGCAGGAGTAGGTTCGGCAGCAATTGCCCACAGTGCCTCCAAGACGAATCATCCTATCTCCGATGGCTTTTCCTCTTTGATTGAGCCCTTTATTGATACGATGCTGGTGTGTACGATGACTGCCCTGGTTTTGATATTTACGGGCATGCACGAAACAAGTAGCGGACTTGGCGGAGTTGAACTTACCGCTGATGCCTTTGGAAGTGTCGTTTCCTGGTTTCCTTCAGTTTTGGCGGTCGCTGTATTTTTATTTGCCTTTTCCACTATGGTTTCCTGGTCATATTACGGAATGCGTTCCTGGAGCTATCTCTTTGGAAGAAGTAAAAAAACTGAAATGGTCTATAAAATCATGTATTTAGGTTTTGTAGTATTGGGTGCTTCTGTAAGTTTGGGAGCAGTTTTGAGTTTCGCCGATATGATGATTCTGGCGATGTCTTTTCCAAATATAATAGGATTGTATATTATGGCTCCCGAAATAAACGCCGATATGAAAATTTACTGGCAGAAATTAAAAGATGGGAAATTGTATGTCAATCCAAAATTCCTCAAAGCCGAAGATTAATTTATAGTAAAATTTAAATTCAGGGTTGCGGTGTTCTAATTGGTTTGGTTTTCTACAAAGCATGAGACAAGTTCAGATTTGGCAGACTCAGGCACAAAAGAGCTTGCCGCAGCGAAGCGGTTACGATCCCGAATTTTTTCGGGATTGCGGATTAGCGAAACGAAGGGGATCCTTTTTTCACCTGTGTCCAAGACGTTTTTCTTACGAAGCGCTTTCCCCGGAATGGAGCGCAACGGAATGAAGGGGAATGTGAGGGTATGGAGGTTCTATTTATGATTTAAATACGGATACAGG
>JAWOHC010000374.1:0-3023 GCA_046496275.1 Gillisia sp. | reverse complement strand
ATTGCAAACGAAAATCTTTTTGAGATCCTTATGGAAGCCACGAAGGTTTGCTCCCTGGGCCAGATCACCAACGCCATGTTTGAGGTTGGCGGACAGTATAGGAGAAACATGTAAGCAGACTCTTGCCTTCGCGCAGCGAGGCATAGCGGTCGCTTATCCCGTGGAGGGAAGCGAACACGGGATCTCTATTAGGAATGATTTTTTTAAGAGCAATCCCTGAAATAAGGTAAGGATCTGCAGACTCTTGCCCTCGCGCAGCGAGGCTTAGAGGTCGCTTATCCCGTGGAGGGAATTAGTTCGTTTTGTGAAGTTCAGTTTCCACTCGTGGGTGTTTCAACAATTGACGTTGTTTTGTGCTAAAAACCAGGTGTATATAGTTTTTTACAAGAGACTGTCTTATGCTAGTTATATTTCGCCCCTTCAGGCTAATTTTGTATGCTTTTTATACGATGGGCTGCAACCATCGTTACTATATTTCGCCCCTTTTGGGCTTAACTGCCATCGGGAAAGAATCAAAATTTCAAAGCCCTGAAGGGGCGTAATACACTAACATTCCCTGAAGCGGGATGAAGGAGCACAGCCACGCTATCAAAGCCCTGAAGGGGCGAAATATCTCACTATTAATATGGTGAGCGATTAAAAACAATAGCGCGTGCTTTTTTATATTGATTAATAAGTACCTTAAAATGGGTTTTTTTTTTGAATTACCCGGGAGTGGAAAAAAAAACTCTTCTTTTCAGATTGACCAATATTCTTGAAAAGTCCACAAGATTTATGCGTAATCCATCTCTTTTCAGAAGGTCTCGTAAAAGAGGGGTCTTCGTGCGTTCAATGCTTCTTATTTGCAGTGGAAAAATATGCTCTTAATTCATCAAAATCGATTAGAATTAGGAGGCAAATTCTTTTAAAAAATCCGAGGGCAGCCCAGGGAAATTAATCCATCAATGAGGGGCAAAATCCGGATAAATTAAAACAAGATGAAATCCAAAATTTTTTTCAGCCGGTTAAAATTAAAACTATATCTTCGCGGCTTGTAAAAAATCAGTTTCAATGGAAAATTTATGGTTATTTGCCATAGGTGTATTTACCGCTTTCTTCGCGATTAACAGTCCGCCGGGGAACATTCCTATATTCTTAAGCCTCACCAAGGCTGCAGATGCAAAGACCAAGAAAAAAATTTCCAGAAAAGCCACCTTCACCGCTTTTATAATTGTTTCCGGATTTATTATAATTGGGAAGTATGTTTTTGATCTTTTTGGAATTACCATTCCCGCTTTTAAGATTACCGGTGGGATCCTGATATTTTTTGTGGGATTTGAAATGATTCGTGCACAGGAATCCAGTATTGATAATCAATCGGAGATTAACTTTAATGAAGGGATTTCTGTTTCACCATTGGCAATACCAATTCTTGCAGGTCCCGGAACTATAGTTACTGCTATGAACTATACCACAAATGCAGGATATATAGAACTTCTTATCATCGTAGTAATGTTCGCACTTATTATGTATCTAAACCACCTGGCATTTATTTCCAGTGATTATTTGGTGCGATATATCGGGAAAAACAAGATCGTGGTAATCGAAAAAATAATGGGACTTATCATTGCAATTATTGGAACCAATATGTTTATTGAAGGTGTGAATCTTGCGTTTTTAACGCCGAATTTGATCTCTAATTAACTTTTTTATCCATAGGAAGACTATAGATCCACTCTGCAAAAATTCTATTAAATTGTTGTATTTCCGATCTAAGCAGCGATAGAAATTCCTTTTCTTTTACCCCGTTGAATTCCAATTTTCTACATTTGAGTAAGATTCCTCTGGCAGATTTCTGAATTTTCCTGGCTCTTTTAAGTCGAAGGGAATGGCTGGAAGTGTTTTGTACAACTGCCAAGTCTGGGACAAGGGCCAACGCATCGGTTACAAGCTCTCCGGCGAACCTGTGATTGAGCTCTTGTGAGTGCTCCATTTCCAAAATATTTCTGTTATCGCTAATACTGCATGCGATTGCCCTGGAAACTTTAAAAATTTCAAGTGCTTTTTTATAAACAGGAAGGTTTGAAAATTCAATAGGTTGCATAGTCTTTTATAAGTTCTTTTATTCAGGGAATGTAAAATTACACGGATTTCAACAAAGTAATCTTTCACTTTTAATGTCAAATCATAGATTTACTTTAAATTTATATATTTTAACCCTCTTAAAGTTTAAATATGCCTTTAGATCGAATTAACTGGTTAATTTTGGAATCTCTTCAGAAGAATGCCCGGCAATCCTTTTCAGAAATAGGACGTAACGTAGGGCTTACTTCTCCAGCGGTAGCCGACAGGGTTAAGAAAATGGAGGACAGCGGAATTATTAAGGGCTATAAAGCGGAAGTATCCTATCATAAAACCGGCCATCAACTTAAGGCTGTGATCACGCTTAGGGCCTTTATGGGGAGACTAAAGCCTTTTCTGGAAAAAGTGAAGGAATTTAAAGAAGTGATTAATTGTTACCGGATCACAGGAAATGAAAATATTATCATGGAAGTGGTGCTTTATGATCAATCCCATTTGGAGGAATTTATCGATAAACTAATCACCTACGGGGAAACCAAAACCCACATAATTCTCTCCAGTGTGGTAGAGCACGGTCCTATAAAACGAAGGGGGTGAGATGTGTGTAGATGTGAGATTTGAATATTGAGTATTGAGAAAAATGCACTTGAACCCGGAAAAATAGGATTTGAGATGTGAGATTTGAGTATTGAGAAAAGGAACAAGAACCAGGAAACAAGGCTTTTTTAGTACGAGCTTAGAATTATCTTGAATGATCTGTGTTAGCTCTCATTTCTCACTACTCATATCTCAATACTTTTTAAATTACCTCTCATATCTCACTACTCACTACTCACTACTCACGTCTCAATACTCATATCTCAATAGGATAAATAATAATTTAGCTACTACGTAATATATATGAGCATAATATAGACAACAATTATACAATGCAAGTGAAAAAAATATATAATGTTTAGTAG
>JAWOHC010000246.1:0-2768 GCA_046496275.1 Gillisia sp. | reverse complement strand
ATTATGGGAGTCTTCATTAACGTTATTAATCAGAAGTTTTAAAAGTCTTGTAGAGATATCGGTAAAGGTCATATCGGAAACCGAATTCTCCAACATTCTCAATTGCTTTCCGGCATAGGGCATTAGGATTTTATAGTTTTCTGGATTATTTTTTAACCAAATTCTTAATTTGGGCATTGGTGCGGCAAGTACCGTAACATCATCCAGGCATTCATAATAAACAGTATGCTCCTGCCCATCTAATAGACAAAAAATATCAAAAACATCGCCTTTTATCAACAAAAAAAGAGTTAATTCCTTTCCGGTAATGGGATCTACCTGGTACATTTTTACCCTTCCGGAAAGTATGATATGGAATTTATAGCTTAACTTTTCATGGTTGAGGATGCAGGTGTTTTTAGACCAGTTTTCTTCTTTAAACATGGACAGAAAAGAATTGGTTGATTCCTTATCCATTTCTTTAAGAAAATCACATCCTTCTAACATCTTTCGATATTTATGTATTAATAATGTTTCCCTTTTCATAATATAGAATTATACTAATTTGAATTGGAGGCAGTAGAGCTACCTGGGGAAATTTATTAGATAATTGAAATTAAATTGTTGTAAACCAATAATTTCAATACAGCACTAAGACAGGAGATTTGTCTAAAATGGGGTGGGAGTTTTTGAATAGTATAAAAATACTGATTATTCAAATCATCCAAAAACTAAAATAGTTAATTTTAATTTTGCCAAAGATTTTAGTTTAGTCTAAAAATCTGCTATTTTTGCAAAATTGAAGATAACACGAGATATGACGGTTGAAACATTTGGACTTGAAGAAAAGAAGAACGATAAAAAACTTTACGACTATCAGCAGGTTGATATAGATAAGATTTTTAATGTAATCGAAAAGCATCCTAATCATTATAATTTATTGTACCAATTGCCCACGGGGGGAGGAAAAACGGTTATTTTCTCACAGATCGTGCGGGAATTTATACAACGCACCAATAAAAAAGTACTCATTTTAACACACCGGATAGAGCTTTGTAAGCAAACCTCTAAAATGCTTTCTGAATTTGGGGTGCTTAACAAAATAATAAACAGCAAGGTAAAGGAACTTCCGGATCAGGAAGATTATATGTGTTTTGTGGCCATGGTAGAAACCCTGAACAACCGGCTGAACGACGAAAAACTGGAAATAGAAGACATTGGCCTTATAATTATAGATGAGGCCCATTATAATTCGTTCCGGAAGTTATTCAGATTTTTTGAAAAATGCTTTATCCTTGGGGTAACAGCCACACCACTGAGTTCCAATATTAAACTTCCAATGAAGGATAATTACAAGGAGCTTATTGTTGGAGATTCTATCAATTCCCTCATCGCAAAAGGATTTTTGGCGCGGGCAAAGGTTTTTAGTTATGATGTGGGACTGCAAACTTTAAAAGTTGGAATCAACGGAGACTATACCGTAAAGTCTTCAGAAGAACTGTACTCAAACCTGTCCATGCAGGAGAAATTGCTGAATTCCTATCTTGAAAGATCGAAAGGGAAAAAGACACTTATCTTCAACAATGGAATAAACACTTCCAAGGAGGTATATGAAACTTTTAAAAATGCGGGCTATCCAGTTCGCCATCTTGATAATACTACCAGCAAGAAGGACAGAAAACATATTCTGAAATGGTTTAAACATACGCCGAATGCCATAGTTACTTCGGTAAGTATCTTAACTACCGGTTTTGATGAACCCTCTGTAGAAACCATTATTTTAAACCGCGCAACCAAATCCCTGACGTTATATTTTCAAATGATAGGTCGTGGCTCACGCGTACTGCCTACCAAATCTGAGTTTACCGTAATCGATTTGGGAAATAATGTGGTACGGTTTGGAGACTGGAGTGCAGCGGTAGACTGGAAACAACTCTTTCGTGCTCCCGATTTCTATTTTGAAAACCTTTTGAGCGATGAGGAAATAGAACGGGAATTTCGCTACAAAATGCCGCCAGATATAAGGGAGCAGTTTGCAAATTCTGTAGAAGTAGATTTTGATATGGAAGAAGCTTACGACACTGTTATTAAAAAGGGTTTAAAATCC
Source organism: Gillisia sp. (assembly GCA_046496275.1). Taxonomy (GTDB): domain Bacteria; phylum Bacteroidota; class Bacteroidia; order Flavobacteriales; family Flavobacteriaceae; genus Gillisia. Next base: position 682 of record JAWOHC010000246.1, on the reverse strand, counting down.
AAGGATGTCCTGGAATGGTCTTTAGAACAACATGTAAAAATGTGTGTAGAAAACAGTGAAGATGTTTTTGATGCCCGTATCCTTGCAAGGGAATTAAAGGACGATATTGCCTCCAGGATTAAACAATATTCCTACTGCATAAGCAAAAGCACTAAAAATTACCGCGATTGGCTGGAAGAGGATTATTCCAGAAGACTAAGATTGCTTATCAACAAGGAGTATTAAGCTGTAATCTTAGAAAATAAAAAAATCCCCGAAACCTGCTTTAATTAGTTGGTTTTGGGGATTTTTATTTGATTTATCATCCAATTATTGAAAATTTCTTCCTTTGAAATAGCTGGTGAGCGTCCTTCCGGTTACCGTATTTATTATTGTGAATCTGCCGATTTCACATTTTTTTCCACCAGTTCATTTTCCCTTAAAGTTCCGCCTACAACAATTGCTGCACTAATCAGGATCAGGTTTTTAATAATATATTGTCCTTCCATGGTTAGTTCCAAAGGGAAATTTTCAAAACAAACTTCATGAAAAAGGATCAATGATAAAAATGTTCCTGCCATTTGAAGGAACACCAACAAAATAGCAATCCGTAACAAGGGCTTAAAACATAGGAATAACCCTATCAACATCTCCCAAATACCAAGCACTACGATAAAAATATCAGCATCAAACCAAAAAGCGG
>JAWOHC010000190.1:0-3540 GCA_046496275.1 Gillisia sp. | reverse complement strand
TTCCTGGGGGTTTATTAATAAATCCTGAAAATCGTGAATATCGAACCAAAAAAATGAATAATCTAATCTCTGTAATCGCTGATGTAGCAAGGGATACGAAAGGTTCTAAAAGCAAGAAAGCCACTCAAATGAGTGGCTTTCTTTCTTAGTAGCGGGAACTGGACTCGAACCAGTGACCTTCGGGTTATGAGCCCGACGAGCTACCTACTGCTCTATCCCGCGATATATCTTTAATCTAAAATGTCAAGTCTATAAATAACCTTACTCGCTTAGCAGCTTTCTTCGCTATTGGAGTGCAAATATACAATAGAATTCCTGTTGTGCAAAGAAAAAATTTAAAAAATTATTAATTTATTTGGCTGGGTACTTCTGTCTGCTGCTTAAAAAAAATGCTTTTAAATCCATCTTACAAACACCTCGTTGATTTTCAAAATATTAGGGCGATCCATCTTTGTGAATTTGGATTTTTCGAGCAGATAAAAACGATGATGCAGGATTTAAAAAAATTACTGCTCAATGCTGTTTGCTGAAAATTCTATCAATTCATTTTCCTCAAAACGCACATAAATCTCTATGGGATTACAACAAACCTCACAATCTTCTATATAAGTTTGTGTGGTTACCGAAGCATCCAGAAGCATTGAAATCTCTTCCCAGCAATATGGGCATTGGAATACATGTTCATTCATAAGTTCTTAAATTAAGAATCATTGTTTTCCGGCAAACATGTTTGTTAAAGCTGAAACCACACCTCCAGTGGGCATTCCAAGGAGATTTTTTAAAAACAGACCTTACTTTTATAAATTATTTAAATTATACTGATAATTAAAGTGTTCTGAAAAAATTGGCTTATAACTAAATATTTATAAGTTAAATAAAAACAAGTCTTTGTTCTTAACTCTTGCAGTTACGCCATAGGCGGAACGATCTTGATTCTTTACCGGACATTACTAATTAAGAATAACCTATCAAAATTCAACGTTAAGAAGTTGCCCTGTGCGCTGCAGCAATTGTATTTCGGCCAGTTTTGCATCGTATTTAGCAAGATTTTTACTGGTTCTGGCATTTAGTAAATTGATTTGTGCCTGCCGGAATTCTATAGAGGTAATTTGTCCTACTTTAAATTGCTCCTGAGACCGGTCGAAATTGTTTTCATTGGTTAGGACATTTTTTTCCTGGATTTCATAAATAATGCGTTTGTTGTCATAATTCCCCAACGCATTGGCAATATCTCTGTTCACCTCCAGAATGATTTGCTGTTTTAAATATTCCTCATTCTCCTGCCTCACTTTTGCATTTTTCACATTGGTAATGGTAGTACCTCCATCAAAGAGATCCCAGGCAAGACTAAGGCCTGCGGCATAACCTATAACCGTGCTTTGCTGCACAAAGGACGTAGCCGGCAGGTTTGCCGTATTCCAGCCATAGGAACCGTTAAGGCCCACAGTGGGCAGGTAACCAGACTTGCTTACCTTAATTGCATAGTCTGAGATCGCTATTGCGCTTTCTGCCTGTAATAAGGACACATTATTAAATTTTGCCTCGTCGAGATAAGCCTCCAACTGGAGTTTGGGTATAAATGTAATTGTGGTATCTACCAGGAATGTTCCTATAGGAATTTCACCATCATTCAGGATAACATTAAGGTCTCGTTTTGCATTATCCAGTTGCTGCCGTGTATTCAACAAAATTATACTATCATTGGCCACATCTACCTCTGCATTTAAAATTCCCAACCGGTTGGTCTGTCCAAAATCAAATTGGTATTGCGCCCGGGTAATACGTTCCTGAGAGATCGCTATAGTTTCTTCCAAAACTTCCACATTCTCAATAAGGCGGGCTACTTCATAATATACCGTAAGCATCTGTAAAATAGTATTTTCAATGGTTTCCCTGGCCTCGAGCTTAGAAAGATTATACTCCTCTTTAAGCTGCCGGAAATTGTACAACCGGCCCATCCCGTCAAATAAGGTATAATTAAGATTTATAGAGGCATTGTACCTGTTGGTTTTTGCTCCATCTATAGCACGCACCTCCCCTCCAGGAAGCACTGCATCTATATCCTCAATATTATAATTCCCACCTGCCAGGGCTGTGAGGGAAGGCAGGTATCCTGAATTGAGAATATTTTGATTATTTTCTGCGATCTCTGTTATATTTTGTGAGATCCTTATTCCGTAATTATTTTGAAGGGTCTTTACAATAGCCTCTTCTTTGCTAAGCACCTCGGTTTGTGCCCAGGAAAAGACCGCTACAAAAAGACAAAGGAAAAGGGTTATTTTATGTATTATCTGCATGCGCTTTTTCTTCTTTTTGTTCTTTAATCGCCCGCTCTACATTTTCATTTGTCACTTTTTCTCCGGTGGCAAGCCAAATTGTTCCCACCTTGAAATAATTGCTTAGTGCAAGAAATAATGGCAAAAGCAACAGGGTTAAAACTGTGGCTATTCCTATTCCATAAGCAATTGAAATCGCCATAGGTTTAAGGAACTGTGCCTGCCTGCTTTTTTCAAAGATAAGGGGTGCAAGACCCGCAATGGTTGTAAGGGATGTAAGAAAGATCGCTCTAAATCTGGACCTTCCTGCTTCATAAAGTGCCGTTTCAAATTTCATTCCTTCCATAAGGAATTTATTGAATTTACCTATCAGCACAAGTCCGTCATTCACCATAATTCCAATAAGAGCAATGATACCAAGTGCTGAAAGAAAATTAATTGGAAATCCATGGATCCAATGTCCCCAGGCTACTCCAATTATACTGAATGGAATTAAAAGCATAAGCAACAAAGGCTGGCTATAACTTCTGAAAGTGAACGCAATTGTTGCGTAAATTAAAAACAACACAATTGGAAGTACCTTTTTAGCCGAATTTGTAAGTTTCTCTCCTTCCCGGTTTTGTCCTTCATAAGAAACCGAAAGCGATGGATATTTATTCAGAAGCGGCGGCATCACATTATTTTGCACATCAAAAAGAATATCTGTAGCACTTCCATTGGGATCTTCCATATCTGCACTTACTCTTATTTCACGCAATCCTCCCAGGTGACTTATGGATTCTGTCCCTCTTATTATTTCATAATCTGCAATCTCCCTGAAGGGAACCCTGGTTCCGGAGGGTGTCACAATCCTGTAATCATCCAGCTTGGTGATAGAAGATCGCTCTTCAAGATTATAACGAACCCAAACTCTTACTTCATCCTGCCCACGCTGGAAACGTTGTGCCTGGGTTCCAAAAAATGCATTTCTAACCTGTCGCATCACATTGCTAAGATCCAACCCCAGCGCATAGGCATTTTGCTTTAATCTGATGTCTATTTCCTTGATACCTTTGGGATCATTATCTGTTACATCTTTAAGCAAGGAATTATTTTCAAATATCTCCTTTAACTCTTCTTTTGCCGCTTCCAGTTCCTTTAAATTATTACCTAAAAGAGAGACCGAAACAGGACTTCCTCCAAAATTTCCTCCAGACCCAAAGGTGAGGCTTTCTACCCCAAAAACAGGTCCTACCTCATCCCGGATTGCATTGGTAATATCCGG
>JAWOHC010000181.1:0-3354 GCA_046496275.1 Gillisia sp. | reverse complement strand
AGCTTCACAAACAAAACAGCTTTTCTGAATTATAATCAATATGTTATGTGATAACAACCTCCGCTAAAAGGCTGGTCTTTTTGAAGCAGAAACTTTTCAGGATCTATTAGTACACCATTTATTTAGGAATAGTAATCGGATGGAATATTTTCATTTTTTGAATTTTGGTATTTCACATAGCTGAAGCCTTTTTGAATACAATAAGAACCAACTTCCCCTTTTTTATTAAGGGCGATAAAGGCGGCCTGGAAATCCCGGTAATTAGGATTGGCCTTTATAATCCTTTTAATCGCGGTTTCACAGGCTTCTTGGGGCGATTTTCCCTGGCGCATCAATTCTACGATCAAAAAACTTCCAACACTTTTCATGATGGCTTCCCCCATTCCGGTTGCTGCCGCACCACCTACTTCGTTGTCTAGAAATAATCCGGAGCCAATGATAGGGGAGTCGCCAACCCTTCCGTTCATTTTATAGGAAAGTCCGGAACTTGTGCATGCTCCAGCGATATCTCCGTTTTTGTCTATGCACAACATCCCGATGGTGTCGTGATTCTCAATATTGATTATTGGTTTGTATTCTTTGTTTTTAAGCCATTCCCGGTAAGCTTTTTCAGATTCTTCAGTGAGCAAATTTTCTTTCTCAAATCCCTGTTCCCGTGCAAATTGATCGGCACCCTCGCCAACGAGCATCACATGAGGTGTCTGCTCCATAACGCTTCTCGCTACCGAAACAGCGTGGGTGTTGTTTTTTAAATAAGCTACTGCACCCGCATTTCCATTTGGCGCCATGATGCAGGCGTCCAAAGTCACATTGCCCTCCCTGTCTGGAGCGCCACCTTTTCCTACGGTAGTATTTTTTAAATTGGCTTCTTCAATCATTACGCCCTGTTCAACAGCATCCAGTGCAGTTGATCCACTATCTAGTAATTCCCCCGCTTTTTGAGAAGCGTTTGGGAAATTCCATGTGGCTATGGTAAGCGGAAATTTATTTTGCATATGTTCCAGATCATTTATGGGATTAAAACCTAAAGCAATAGGGATGGCGGTTATTCCAAGGCTGGTTATTCCGGTATTCCTTATAAAAACACGTCTTTGCATCTTGTAAAATTCACCCTATCTGTTCGGTTAACATGATAAATGTACTATGTTTGACTGGTTTTATTAAATCTGCGACCATTTTTTAGAGGACAAGGTTTTTTAAGTCCCAATTCTATAAATATCATTATGACCGAAACTATGGTGGGTAATGAGCAAAATTTTCTTTAAGTCGCACTTTTATTTTAAACAAAATTGTTTCTTTAGTTGGCTATTAATTTTAATTTCCCCTTAAAAATTATTCACTATTTATGTTCGCTACCGAAACCTGGTCCCTGTACGTAACAATCTTACTCATTCTTTATGCCATGGTAATCCTGTTTTTCGTGATCCGCGGAATGCGAAAAACCAAAAGCATTGATGATTTTGCAATAGGAAGCAAAGGTTTTCCAGCCTGGGCGGTAGGTTTATCACTAGCCGCTTCCATGACCAGCGCTGCCACTTTTATTATTAATCCTGGATTTATCGCACTTTATGGTTTTTCAGGAATTCTTTCTTTTGGAATCGTAATGCCAATTGCCATTTTCTTTTCGCTTATATTTTTCACAAAGGCTTTTCAAAAATATGGATCCACCGTAAAAGCCCTCACAATGGCGCAATGGATTGGAAAGCGCTATGACAGTAAGGCAATGACTGTTTTTTTTGGATTTATGTCCTTGTTATTGATCACTTTTATTGTGCTTATTTGCGTAGGTCTCACCCAGATAATTTCGAAATCCTTAAATATGGAACCTTTCTATGTTTTATTGGGACTGGTGATTTTTGTGTTTGGATATATGATGTTTGGAGGTGCAAATTCAATGGTGTATACAAATTCCATTCAGGCCATTCTAATGTTCATTGTAGCCGGGATGTTGATCTTTTCAGGAACCGAATATTTTAACAATGGACTTGATGGTTTTATAGGAATTTTAAAAGATATCGATCCGGATCTTACCAAACCTGTCAACAAGGAGAGTTTTCTGTTCAGGGATTATTTTGAGATCATCTTCTGCCAGATTATTATTGGTATTGCTATCGTTTGCCAGCCACATATTATTACCAAAAGTTTATTTCTGAAGGATTCAAAATCGGTTAACCGGTATTTGTTTATCGCGATTGTTGCCATGATCCTGTTTTTCCTGGTAGTAATTGTTGGGCTATATGCCAGAATCTTATTCCCCGATCTTACCTTAGATGGGGTTCCATTGCAAATGGATGAATTAGTTTCAGCGTATGTAGTAAAAACCTTTTCGGCAGGAGCCGGGGTAATAATTGTTGCCGGGTTGATCTCTGCAGGACTTTCAACCCTGGAGAATTTGATACAATCCTTATCAACTACTATAAGTACTGACTTGATCACTCCGCTTTTTCCGGCTGTTAAAAAAATACCCGCAGTGACTTTGAATAAAATAGTGATCATTGCATTGGCAATCGTTAGTTTTTTACTGAGTTATGATCAAATTATCAATCCAGCGGTAAGTGTTGCTATTTTCGCACAAAATGGGGTTTATGCCTATTTTGCCGCAGCTTTTGTGCCGGTATTGTTTGGGATATATTTCAAGAAAGTCAGTAAAAATGCTGTGTTTATCGCGAGTGTTTCAGCGGTTTCATTACACTTTATTATTTACTATGGCAGGATCACCCCCTATATGCAGGAACCGGTTAATAATCCGGGAGTTTCAGCGGCAATAGCTATTTTATGCTCGTTTCTTATCGGTAATTTCCTATATTTAATAAGTAAAAAGAAGGTATGAATTATCTTGACTGGATCTCAAAGTGGGCATCGTATACACCAGATAAAAAGGCGATGTTTTGTTATGATACAGGCCAGTCTTTTTCCTACAGGCAATTGCACAAATACTCCTTAAAAATTGGAGACTATCTTAAGAATTATTTTGAATTAAAAAAGGGCGATCGGATCGCTGTTCTTGCCGAACATTCTACGGAATATTTAATGCTATTTATCGCTACCCAACGATTGGGCATTATTCTGGTTCCCCTAAATTATCGGGCTACCGAAATTGAACTGCAACATTGTCTTGAAGACGTTACTCCAGCCTTGTTCTTAGCCGATTTTATTTCTTTTGAGTCCAAAGCGGTAAAATTGCAGGAAAAATCAGGGATTTCTGTAATTCCTACAGCGTCCTTTTTTAGTCAGGCGTTTATACAAAACCCGGATATCACTTTAGAAAAATTTGAAATAGCGGAAGATCATCCCATCTTTATTTTTTATACTTCGGGAACTACCGGAAAGCCCAAAGGGGTTTTATATACCAAC
>JAWOHC010000084.1:0-3136 GCA_046496275.1 Gillisia sp. | reverse complement strand
TAATTGGCATATTTTCATTCTTGTTTGCATCGAATTTCGGTTATGCCATTTCATGCCAATGGACATACCTGATTTAATATATAAAATAACTTACGGAAGTACATGGTTTTTAACAGTTATTTTACGATCCGGTTTAATTCTTCTTCAGTAACATCAAGCAATCCTGATGCGGGTAATCTAAGGGTCATTTTGCGCCAGTTTTCATCTTTTGCAAATATAGATTTAAACACCGGAATTGCCTCATTAAACCTTTTGCTGTTTGCAAGGGCGACCGCTTTCCAGAATTTCATCTCGAGATTTTCAGGAAATAAATTTTCTGCTTTTCCATAGTGTAAAAGAGCATTATTTACATCTCCGGCTTCCATCGCGAGATCGCCCTTATTCATAAATTCGTATGCTCGCGCAACTTTAAGCAAACGTTCCAGTTCCACAAGGGGATCCGGATGATCGTCTACCCGGAGATCCATCTTTTTATCCTCCCAGGAATTTTCAACTTTAGTTGCTCCCACCACGATCAATGCAGCCGATTGCTTTCCGCGGATATCCCCGCCTGCGTGCTGTGCTGCCTTCAATGCCGCTACAACTCTTTCGGCCAGTGGAAGATTGGAATTTTCGGTAAATGCTTTTTTCATCGCAGGAATCACATCGTCATTGAGCATCATATTTGCCTGAACCGAAAAATTATCTCCTACGTGATGCATAGCAGATTCCACACATTTTTCGCCGGTAAAAGCCGCAGCCCTTCCGGAAGCATCCAAAAATGCCACCTGCCTGAATTCTTTGCCTTCATCTTTGGAAACCAGTTCCTTTAAGGCAACGGAGGAGGATTTCCCCTTTTCCATTAATTCCAGGCCATTGGGACCGTACGCGGGATTTACAAAAGATTGGGTGGCAACCACGCCCACTCCCGATTTTCCCCAGGGTACTAAGGCCCCAACAGAAAACCAATGGCTTTGCACACCTACAGCCATTTCCCCGGTTATGGAATCCCTTGCCACTATTGAAAAAGTATGAGCAAAAGGATCGGTTGGGCGGTTTTGGGACACACTTGTATTTAATGTCATACCAGATAGAACTAATAGGAAAATTATTTTTTTCATGAATGCAGATTCTTTAAAGTCTAAATATAAACAATGCTTTTTGAGGTTTTACCATTAAACGTAGAATAAATTGGTGTAAAAGGATAAAGTGATTTGAATTAATTAAAGGATATTTCCCCGTTTATTCCTTTATGTCTATAACTTTTAAAAATTCCGGGCCGCCATCGACCGGATAACCAGCTATTTTTTCAGCCTTAATTCTAACCGTTTTTCCTTCGTAAGTTTTAAGGTCTATTGTTTCACTTCTTAACGCATAAAAGTTTTCATCGTTGCTTATGGTATGCGTTCCATATTGCCAGGAGGACATTTCTATGGCTTTAATTGTTCCGGTGATTTCCATCTGAGTGTTAATTTGAGCGGTGTTTTGACAGGTAGCGGTGTTTATTAAAAGAAAAACTCCCGTTATTAAAATAAGAAATTTCATATGTGGCTATTTAGTTTTTTTTATTGGTCTCCCGGGCTATCGGGAGGAATTCGCACATCTTCATCGGTGTTTGTATCGGATGTCCGTTATGCTCATTTTATAACGAATTGTTTGAAAGCAATTCGAAGATAAGTTACTTTCTATGATTTATAAAATATAAGTTTCCGGAAGAATTTGAAAATATTCTCAAAACATTCTTATTTTTGTGCCCCTTAAGAGCCCCGTAGTTCAATGGATAGAATAGTAGTTTCCTAAACTGTAGTTCCAAGTTCGATTCTTGGCGGGGCTACTTTTAACATTTTAAAGGAATTAAAACCCTGGTGATCTTATGATTATCAGGGTTTTTATGTTTTGTTACCATCATTTAATGTGAAATGATGGTATATTTAAAAGTTCACAAATCGTCAAGATATTACGATTATAATTTTTGGTTCAGTGATGTGGGAAACATTCAAAAAAAACTTGGCGGTTATTATACCCATATTTTGGATATAAACAGCAAAACTTTAAAAAGCCTATTTAAGAAGCTGTAGGAATTAACTAACTTAGAGTAATAAACCTTCATACTTTCATAAGAACTATCAGCAATAGGTCTTAAATAACGTAGGTGGTATGAACAAGTAATGAGCAATTAAAAATTATTTCAATGGAAAAATTCAAGAAAATACTTAAAAACTTAGTTTTCCCAGTTACATTGCTAACCATAATTACCTTTTTAAGCCTGCTTATAACCATTTGGGCCTTATATATTGCATTTACGAATGATCACACTGCCGCTATATATGCCGCCATCTCAATTCCAATAACGGTAATTTTAATGTTCCTTTATATAATTGATAGAATGTTAATCAAAAAGGTGTCTTACTACAAAGTGATACTTGGCGAAATAGCGTTTGGAATTTTATTTTTTTTATTTTTTTCATATCAGGATAGTTATATAGATATCAACTTCCACACAGATCAGGATTATATACTGGTTATATTCGATTCTAAAGAAAATTCACTGGAAAAATTTAATAAAAAACGGCTTTTTGGAAAGGAACTCAATGTTTATGACACAAATACGCTCCATTTAAACAGGTCAATGTCTTGGAAAAATTCAATGTCTTTGAAAAGAGAACTAAGAATAAACGAACCAAAAGAATGGTTAGGATCTTTTTATACACGAGGGAACTATTATTTTGAGGGTGATTCAATAGAATATATTTATCTTATGAAAGAGTTTAAAGAAATTCCAAATACGAATTTTTTAAGGTCATCTGAAGTTTATATAGATAGTTTGTTAAAACAGGAAATGCATTAAATGTTGTACCGGTTTTAATCTGCATCCGGGACTATACCCAAATTACGAAACAGCAAAGCCTTGGCATATAGGAACTTATTAAGGATCTCATTTTGTTTAAGACGGGCTTCTATCAAAAGGATCTCCCGGGTGTTGATCAGGAAAAGAGAACTTTCCCCGAAGCTCATCTTTCGTTCTTCTGCCGCGAGCATAAGTATATAATTTTCAACCATTTCTTTTGCCATTTGTGTTTGAAAGCTATAGGATTCCAGTTTCTGGAAAGCGGCAAGGATCTTGTTTTCCAGCTGTCTTTCATTAAGCTTCATGTCC
>JAWOHC010000387.1:0-4487 GCA_046496275.1 Gillisia sp. | reverse complement strand
ATATCAAGGTTACCTCCAGCAATGCATCCTTTAAATATCCGGATTTACCAAAAAGTGTTCAGGATATAAATATAGATTTGGCGATCCTGAATGAAACGGGATTACTGAATGATACCTATCTCACTTTTGACAATGTTACTTTCAGAATAGATCAGGATGTATTTGCTGCCAATGGAAATATCAGGAACCTTACTGAAAATATGTTGGTGAATATGGCTTTAAAAGGAACTGTTAATTTGGCCAACATAAAAAAGGCCTATCCGCTGGAACTGGAGCAGGATCTTAATGGAATTTTAACCATTGATGCAAAAACTTCTTTTGATATGAATTCCATAGAAAAAGAACAATATCAAAATGTGAACAGCAATGGAAATGCCCGTATCTCGGATTTCAGGTATACCTCTCCCGAAATTCCAAATGAGATCAGGATCTCCACAGCAAATTTCAACCTCAACCAGGGGAATGTCCGGGTACCACAATTGAATATGACCACCGGGCAAACCGACATTGCCGCTTCAGGAAATATTCAGAATTTGATGGGATTCCTGTTCACCGATCAAAAACTGAAAGGTGATTTCCAGGTGAACTCAAACACCTTTTCCATCAACGATTTTATGATCGCCGAAACCGCTGAAGAAGTTGAAAAAACAACAGATGGCGTTACCAAAGAAACAAAAAAAGTAGTTCCTACAGGAGAAGAGGCCATAAAGATCCCATCCTTTCTGGATGCTAAATTGGATTTTTCAGCTAATAAAGTGCTGTATGATAATTTGGTTTTAAACAACGCAAAAGGTACGCTCTATATAAAAGATGAAACCGCCACGCTTCAAAATGTGACCTCCAATATTTTTGATGGAACCATCGCCCTGAACGGAAGTGTGTCTACAAAAGAGGCTGTTCCAACTTTTAAAATGAATCTTGATCTAAATTCCCTGGACATCGCAAAATCCTTTAACGGACTGGAACTTCTGCAAAGCCTTACCCCTATTGCTGCTGCGCTGGAAGGGAAATTGCAAACCAGCATCAATCTTGCCGGGAATTTAAATGATGATCTTACCCCACAGTTAACCAGTCTGGCGGGAGAAGCTCTGGCACAACTGTTAACCGCTAAAGTACAACCGGAAAAACTTGCCTTGCTTGGCAGGCTTGATGAACAGCTGAAATTTATAGATTTTAAGGATATCAACCTTGATAATTTAAGAAGTAAACTCACATTTAATAATGGATTTGTGGAAATAGAACCTTTTGATTTTAATGTGAAAGGAATAAATGTTCAGGTTGCCGGAAGTCATGGATTTGATATGAATATGAATTATAATGTCACCCTTGATGTGCCTGCCAGATTTTTAGGAAGTGAACTGGGAACAGCCCTTTCAAAATTGAGCGCACAGGATCTTCAAAGCATGACCGTTGCTTTACCCATAGGGCTTACCGGCACCTTTCAAAATCCCAACATTAATTTGAATATGCAACAGGCAGTAAACAGCCTTACACAAAAAATTGTTGCGCAACAAAAAGCAGAACTCACACAAAAGGGGATTGATGCACTTGGAAATATTATTAGCGGCGGAAGAACGAAACCGCAAACTCCCGATACTACCGCTACCCCGGAGGAAGTAAAAAAAGACTCTATAAAAACCACCCAGGAGCAGCAGGTTAGGGATGCGGCCAGAGATATTTTAGGCGGACTTTTGGGCGGAAAGAAAAAACCAAAGGATACCACAAAAGTGAATTGAAAGCTGGCTTTATTAATCCGAATAAAACAAAATTTAAAAACAGTACAGGAGTATTTCGAAAGCTATTCAAAAAAAAGAAAATGCAAATCACAGCTGCAGCGAATTAAAAGCACTTTGAAATATTAACGAAAGAGACTTGATTGCATATTTAAAAATTAGTTTAAATTTGCTCGCTCAACTAATCAAATTTTTAAAAATGAAAAAATTATCTTTATTATTATTGGCCGCAGTATTTTCTTTATCAATCTATTCTTGTAGAGATACTACAGAAGAGAAAACAGAAGATGCAGTAGAAGAAATTGGAAACGATGTAGAAAATGCTGCTGAAGAAGCTAATTATGAAATCGAAGCTGCTGCTGACAATGCAGAAGCAGAAATTGATGCAGAAATTGAAGGAACTGACGATAGCCAATAGGCAGTCGCATTTATCTTTTAAGGGCCATCCAAATTTATTTGTGATGGCTTTTTTTGTTTAAAATTACTTATAAACATCAATTAGAAAATTTTTCTTACACAGGGGAATGTTTATTTGGATGTCGCATATAACCGCTAAAACAAAATATAAACAAATGAAAAGATTAATTTTAATGTTGATGTTGGCCGGGATGGCCTCATCATTTTATTCTTGTAGAGAAACCACTCAGGAAAAAGCCAAGGATGCTGTTGAAGCAATTGGGGAGGATATTGAATCCAATACTAAAAAAGCCGCAGAAAAAATTGAAGAAGGCGCTAAAAAGGTAAAATCAGAGGTGCAGGAGGGTATAGATAAAACAAAAGATACATCTAAAACCCAGGACGATAATTAAGAATCCAGATTCTTTAATATTTCTAAAATCACCCTGTTGGGTGATTTTTTTGTTTCAATTGGCGGGGTCATTTCGAAATGAGCCTGTCCTGCTATCCCGATTTTTGGATCGGGAGATGCCATCTAACGTAGTCATTTCGAAATGAGCCTGTCATTGCGATCCCGATTTTTGGATCGGGAGAAGCAATCCGGCGATTGAGAAATCCCGAAGTAGTAAACCCCAATCACCATTGGAAACTCCTGCTTTAACTCATGAGATTTCTCGTCGCTTTATTCTCTAAATTTAAAGAATCCTCATAAAAATTAATCCTTTCTAAAATCTAATACCAAATTTATTAACGCTCGCTCGAAATGACCCTTATAATTTCTATTGTGCGAGATACCCTCCATCTATAGGATAATAAGCTCCGGTGGCAAAAGAGGCCCTGTCACTGGCAAGCCATAGAAACATTTGAGCTACTTCAAGAGATTCTCCAAGTCTTCCTATAGGATGCACACTCACGATTTGATTTAACAACTCCTCGTCAAGACTGGCCAGCAATGGAGTTTTAATAAAGGCAGGACCTACAGAATTCACCCGAATTCCTTTTGAAGAATATTCCAGGGCAGCCGTTTTGGTAAGACCCAGTATTCCGTGTTTTGCTGCAACATATGCAGCGCTATTGGCAAAACCTACACTTCCAAGAATAGATGAGACATTGATTATTGAGCCACTTCCATTTTTAAGCATGGCCGGTATTTGGTAGCGCATCCCATAGAAAACCCCGGAAAGATTAATTGCAATCACTTTATCCCAATCTTCTATAGCGTATTCGCCCACAGGAGCTTGCGCTCCCCCTATTCCGGCATTATTAACTGCAGTATCCAGTTTACCGAATTTCTCAAGGGCTTTTTCGACGCTTTTTTCAGAATCGGAAGCAATGGAAGTGTCGGCTTTAATAAAGATTCCTTCTCCTCCCTGTTGTTTGATTTTTTCAAGAACTTTAATTCCGTTTTCCTCGTCAATATCGGTTAAAACAACTTTTGCACCTTCTTTAGCAAAAAGAAGCGCGGTACTCTCCCCTATTCCTGAGGCCGCGCCCGTAATTAATGCAACTTTATCTTTTAATTCCATATTATTGATTTTTTATTGAATTTCTATTTTTTCAGGTTCTATTAAATTAGACTATATCAATTTTAGCTACAATGAGGAAAATCAGAAAAAATAAAATTTGACTAACTTTCGGGCTAAATAAGGCACCGAAATGAAGCGTTATCTGTTTTTAATCATTTTCACTCTTCCTCTTAATATTTGTTTTGGACAGGAAAAAAATCTTCCTTCCGGATTTGAGTATGTAAAAGAAATAATCCCGGATATCGTTTTGGAAATGCGGTATTCCGGCACCCATAATTTTATAGGAACACCTATAGACGGATATCAACAACCAAAAGCCATTCTTACCACAGCTGCTGCAGAAGCTTTAAGAAAAGTGCAAATCGAATTAGAAAATCAGGGGTATTGTTTAAAAATTTTCGATGCCTACCGACCTCAACGGGCTGTAAATCATTTTAAAGCATGGGCACGAAATCCGGAGGATACACTAATGAAAGCATCATTCTATCCCGGAATTGACAAAAAAAATCTTTTCAGCCTGGGTTATATTTCGACAAGATCCGGTCATTCCAGGGGAAGCACGGTAGATCTCACGCTTATTGATGCAAACACCGGGGAAGAACTCAATATGGGAGGCACCTACGATTTCTTTGGAGAAATCTCCCATCATGATTCCTCACTAATCACTTCGGAACAAAAAGAAAAACGGGAATTATTGAAACGAACAATGAGCAAATATGGTTTCCGTGCCTATCCTCAGGAATGGTGGCATTATACTTTTAGGATGGAACCTTATCCCGATACCTATTTTGATTTTGTGGTAGAGTGAAAATATTTTTTGAGTAAAAAAAAA
>JAWOHC010000034.1:0-6089 GCA_046496275.1 Gillisia sp. | reverse complement strand
TTCCGGCTTGCCGGTACCTTCCATAATTCCTGGAATTTCCCTGAATTGTCTTCGAACTTCATTCACCATTTCCATCGCTGCTTTCCCTACAGAATTCATTGCCAATGCCGAAAATACCACAGGCACCATTCCTCCTACAAATAACATAGCCAGAACGGGAGCTTTAAAAATATTGATCCCATCTATTCCGGTAAAGGTTACA
Organism: Gillisia sp.; assembly: GCA_046496275.1. Classification (GTDB taxonomy): domain Bacteria; phylum Bacteroidota; class Bacteroidia; order Flavobacteriales; family Flavobacteriaceae; genus Gillisia. The sequence goes on along the minus strand of JAWOHC010000034.1, from coordinate 5,887 downwards.
TAGGCTGCAAATAAAGCCAAAGAAGTAAGTGCTGCTGAAGCAATTGCAAATCCTTTTCCGGTTGCGGCCGTGGTATTTCCTACAGAATCAAGAATATCTGTACGTTCCCTAACTTCTGCAGGGAGTTCACTCATTTCAGCAATTCCACCGGCGTTATCAGAAATTGGTCCAAAAGCATCGATAGCCAGTTGCATAGCGGTTGTAGCCATCATTGCCGATGCAGCCAGGGCAACTCCATAAAATCCTGCAAATGCATACGATGACCAGATCGCTGCGGCAAAAAGCAAAATAGAAGCAAACGTTGAGATCATTCCGGTTGCAAGTCCTGCAATAATATTAGTCCCGGCACCGGTATTGGATTTTTGCACGATCGATAAAACGGGTTTTTTACCCAAACCTGTATAGTATTCGGTCACGGCAGAGATAAATCCACCTACTCCAAGCCCAACCAAAGTGGCATAGAATACCCGCATGGAAGAGATCGTTTTATATTCAAAGCCTTCTACCCCTCCAATGAAGAAGCCCATTGTCATTGTTGTTGGCAACATCCAACGCACGAGAAAAAAGCAGGAAACTGCCACTAAGCCTATAGATACCCAGTTCCCAATGTTCAGGGCGCGTTGTACTTCAGCCTCTTTAGCATTGTTATTGGAAATCTTTACCATCAAGGTTCCAATGATTGAAATAATAATTCCTACCCCGGCAATAGACATTGGAAGCAAAATAGGCCCAATTCCACCAAAACCTTGATTCACAATATTTCCGCCCATATCCTGAATAACGTAATTACCCAGAACCATAGCCGCTAAAACCGTAGCTACATAACTTCCAAAGAGATCGGCACCCATTCCGGCTACATCTCCAACATTATCCCCAACATTATCTGCAATAGTTGCAGGGTTACGCGGATCATCTTCAGGAATACCAGCTTCCACTTTTCCAACAAGATCGGCGCCTACATCGGCCGCTTTGGTGTAGATACCACCACCCACTCTAGCAAAAAGCGCAATGGATTCTGCTCCCAGGGAAAAACCTGCCAGCGTTTCAAGCACAATAGTCATTTGACCAGCACTGGTCCATTCTCCTCCCATAAAAAAGTGAAAGAAAAATATGAAAAATGCGGTAAGTCCAAGAACTGCAAGACCTGCAACGCCCAATCCCATCACGGTACCGCCGCCAAATGAAACTTTAAGTGCCTGAGGTAAACTGCTACGTGCGGCCTGGGTAGTTCTAACATTGGTTTTGGTGGCAATCTTCATCCCCATGTTTCCGGCGAGGGCAGAGAAAAATGCACCAAATATAAAGGCGACCACAATTAGCCAATGTGTGGTAGGAACAATAACAGAAACTCCAGCCAAAACAATACTGGCTCCTATTACAAAAAATGTTAATATTTTATATTCTGCATTTAAAAATGCAAGGGCTCCTTCATAGATGTGAGCTGCAATATCCTTCATTTTACCGTCTCCGGCATCTTGCTTCAATACCCAGGATCTTTTTATCCACATAAAAATAAGCCCTAAAATTGCCAGTACCACCGGCAAATAAATAATCACTGAATCCATATTAGTTGTTAATTATTAGTTAATATGGCTAATGTAGTAAAACAGCTATAATTAAAAAAGCAATAACTTTTGGTTATTGCTTTTTTAATTATAGCTGAGGGTTTATTTTCCCGGGGCTTGCCCGAATCTTTCAGGCGGGATTGCCTCGCAATGGTTCTTGCTTTTTAAAAACTTATGGGATTATATTCCAAATCTGCTTTTATCCCCATCGTAATTTTCATAACGCTCGATACATTGCTGAATGATCATTTTTGCTTCTGCAGCATCTCCAAAACCACCAACATCCACTTTCTTTTTCTCAAGATCCTTATAAACCCTGAAGAAATGTTCGATCTCTTTCAATAAATGCCCATTGAGTTCATCCAAATCGTTAATGCGGTTCCAGATAGGATCTGAAACAGGAACACAAATTATTTTTTCATCCGGTCCTTTTTCATCGGCCATATGGAAAACACCAATTGGCTTCACTTCCATCACTATTCCAGGAAAGGTAGGTTCTGCCACCAAAACCAATACATCCAATGGATCACTGTCCAAAGCCAATGTATTAGGGATAAATCCATAATCTGCTGGATACATCATAGAAGAAAAGATCATCCTGTCATACCGGACTTTCTTCAATTCAAAATCATATTCATATTTGTTTCTACTTCCCTTCGGGATCTCTATCAACACATCAAAAGTATCGTTCATTTTCTTATTTTTTATTCTTTTTTCAAGGCGGCAAATATAGTTATTTACAACCTTATTACTATTAATTAAAAGTGAAAACCTAAAGTGGCTGTAACCCCAAATTTGCGGGCATCCGGAATATCAAAATAATTCCCCCGGAAATGGGCATCGAGTCTCAGGAACTTAAAGATATTTCCAACCCCCAAACTATACTGCCAGTATGGCTCATCGTTTGGCGCTATCAAAGGAATTCCAGATGCGTTCAGGTTTTTATTTTCTTCAGAAATCGATCCCAAAACCCCTTTTATTCCAACAATTTCACGGAGATTTAAATGCCGTAATCCGGGAATTCTCGCAAATAATCTTCCGTTAAAGTTATGTTCCAAATGCACAGCCAGGTAGGTATCTGTTACAAATTCATAGAAATTAAGCAGTGAAAATGAATTATACAGTGCAAAATACGTCTGGTTTCCAGGTACAACACTCAATAAACCCAGTGGAACAGCTCCAAAAGTTTTTCCGGCTTCCAGGCTTACATTGGATTTACCAAATCCTCCAACAAAAATAGGCTGATCATAGAAAAACTGAAGTCGTTTATAATCGAAATCGCTGTTCAAAACATCCTTTACTCCCAGTCTGTAACTTAAAAAAAAGGTTGGGAAATCCCCTCCGTTCACCACGATTCTTTCCACGCCGTAACCGGAAGTTTTTCGCCCGGGAGAATAATTAATAATGGTGGATATTTCCATTTGATTTATCTCTGTTGCGGTTTTATTTCGGGATTCATCTGTGTAATATTCAAGGCTGAACCCTGGTGATGCCGGCTTTAAATTCCTGAAAGATCCCGAAACCCGAACTGTAAAATTTTGAAGGGGTTCCATTTCAACAGAAACAACCGAAAGGTTTATCGAGCTTAATTTATCATTAGCCCCAACGTTGAGAAGTGAAGAGGAAGCCAGGCTTCTTCCCAGGACATCGGTAGAATTGGTGAGACCGGCCCCCAACTGTTCCACGTCCCGACGGGTTCCGGCAGAAACAATCAATCTGGATTTTTTATCCAATAACCAGCTTCCTAAAATTCCATATTTAATTTTTTGATCCCTGAAACCATAAGCCGTATAACCCTGAATTCTCCATGGATCATTTTGCCCAAAATAAGTTCTTCCTCCCAATCGCACTCTAAAACCTTCTACCGCATTGTATCCAAAAAGGGAATAAACAGGACCAAAATCCCACCCTTTAAATTTTACAAAACCAGATTCTGAAAAGGTGGCTATTTTATACAACCTTTTAAAAGCCTTTACTGTTTGCAGGGTATCTATCATTTTATAAACTGCGCGCTCCCGCCTGCTCAAAGGTTCCACCCTGTTTTCAATCCAAAAATCGTCATCCCTGGTATAAACCTCCTTCTGAAATTCCTTCACTTCCCTGCGGAAAAATTCTGAAGGTTTTTTAATATCAAATTCATAATCACCGTATAGTATTGTCTTTTTTCCGGAGATCCCTCGGGAACCCTCCTTCTCCTGAAAGGAAAAATTTGCCTGAAAAAAATCCCTTGTAATAAGAAAAACAGAGTCGTTAACCACATCAAATTCCTGCTCAATATAAACTCCGGTAATCCAGTTTAGATTGGCACCTTCGGTCATTTCAAGATTTATTTCGCGAATTGCCCAGGTGGTATCATTCACCCAAAAATCCCCTTTAAAGGTGAGCTCATTTTTCCTACGGGGATAATATTGTATGTTATAACACCATTTATTGCCTATATAAGCACTGTCTTTAAGAACATAGCTGTAATTGTTGATTCCTGTTGTGGAAAGCGGACTGATAAAAGTTTTATCAAAAAACTGCAAATAGTTGTCGTAGATATCATATTCGTCATAGACATCCTTTATCAGGGCGATCAGGTTCTGATTTTCATTGAAACCGGAGTTTTTATTGCCCAAAAGATCCACGCGTTTTTTTCCGGTCTTGTTATCCCCATATACCTTAAGAGCCGATTCATTTATGAAGATGGGTAAAGAGGCTTTGCCGGTAACTTTATTGGTATCAAGGTTATCGAAAATAAATTCCATTCCGTTGAAAATGGGGTTTTTTATTACGGAACTGTCGATGGAATTAAGGTCAAATTCCAACTTTTCGTATTTCCGAAACTGGTACTGCGCAAATTTATTTACCCCGTTCTCCCTTTTGTTCGCCCAGATCTTCCGAAGAATATCCAGCGCAGGATTATTGGTTTTGGAGGTTTTCCCCTGATTGATCGTCACTTCCGATAAGCGCTCTGAGGCTTCGGTTAAAACCACCTTCATATTGAGGTTATCACCTATCTTTAGTGGGATTATCAGGGTTTCATAACCTACATAGGAGAATTCTGCTGAATCCCGAACTTTCCCGGATGTTAGATAAAATTTCCCTTCCTGATTGGTGGTGGTTCCTTCAGAAGAATTTAGAAAAACAACATTGGCAAAAGGCACCGGGGTTCCCGCTTCGTCCTGCACAATTCCACTAATCCGGGTTTGCGCATAAGAGCTAAAGAAAGCAGCTAAAACAATTATAAAAGGAAGGATCTTTTTCATAAAAGAGCAAAAAAAAACTTCATCTCTAAGAGATGAAGTTTCAAATTTAAGTCTATTTACCTACTTGTAAAGTACCTTTTTAACAGCTTTTACAACATCCGTACTATTTGGTAACCATTCTTTTAAAAGGGCCGGAGAATAAGGCGCCGGAGTATCGGCAGTGTTGATCTTTATAATTGGAGCATCCAGGTAATCGAAAGCATGCATTTGTACCTGGTAGGTAATTTCAGTAGCAACATTTCCAAAAGGCCATGCTTCTTCCAAAATCACAAGACGGTTTGTTTTTTTAACCGATTTAAGAATAGCTTCGCTATCCATTGGACGAACTGTGCGTAAATCGATGATCTCACATGAAATACCCTCTTTTTCCAATTCATCGGCAGCTTTATAAGCTTCCTTGATTATTTTTCCGAAGGAAACAATAGTAACATCGGTTCCTTCTCTTTTTATATCTGCAACACCAAGTGGAATGGTGTATTCTTCTTCGGGAACTTCTCCCTTATCGCCATACATTTGTTCACTTTCCATAAAAATCACAGGATCGTTATCACGAATAGCCGATTTTAAAAGTCCTTTTGCATCATAAGGATTGGAAGGCACCACTACTTTTAGGCCTGGACAGTTGGCAAACCAGCTCTCAAATGCCTGTGAGTGTGTTGCTCCCAATTGGCCTGCAGAAGCTGTAGGACCGCGGAAAACGATTGGAATATTGAATTGCCCACCGCTCATTTGTCTCAATTTAGCGGCGTTGTTTATAATTTGATCAATCCCTACCAGCGCGAAGTTGAAGGTCATATACTCAACAATTGGCCTGTTCCCGTTCATTGCACTACCAATGGCGATTCCGGAAAAACCAAGCTCTGCTATTGGGGTGTCTATTACTCTTTCCGGACCAAATTCGTCCAACATTCCTTTCGAGGCTTTATAGGCACCGTTGTATTCTGCTACTTCTTCTCCCATTAAGTAAATGCTGTCATCTAATCGCATTTCCTCGCTCATGGCTTGTTGTATGGCTTCTCTAAACTGAATTGTCTTCATTATCTCGTAAAATAGTTAAGGTCTCTATTAAAAAAA
>JAWOHC010000345.1:0-2772 GCA_046496275.1 Gillisia sp. | reverse complement strand
CATACATTCCATAGGTTGGCGGCAATGTGATCACATTATCTGTTTTAGGCTCGCAAAAATTAAAGGAGTAGCTCAGGAGAATATACTGTTGGGTAATGGAAGCGACGAGGTGCTGGATCTTCTTTTTAGAGCCTTTTGCGAGCCTAAAACAGATAATGTGATCACATTGCCGCCAACCTATGGAATGTATGCTGTATTGGCTAATATCAACGATGTGGAAAACAGGGAAGTGGAACTCACCCCAGGTTTTCAACCCGACATTTCAAATATTCTAAAAGCCGTTGACACGCATAGCAAAATAATTTTTCTTTGTTCTCCAAACAATCCTACCGGGAATTCCTTTACAGAAGAAGGAGTTATTGAAATCCTTGAGAATTTTAGCGGGTTGGTTGTCATAGACGAAGCCTATATCGATTTTTCAAAACATCCAAGCTGGCTGAAGAGACTTGAGTCTTATCCAAATCTGGTGGTCACGCAAACGCTTTCCAAGGCCTATGGAATGGCAGGGATCAGGCTTGGGATTTGTTATGCCTCCATAGAAATCATACGTGTTTTAAATAAGATAAAACCTCCGTATAATGTCAATGAGCTCAGTCAGCTTCGGGCATTAAAGAGAGTCACAAATACAGAAGCAGTAAAACGGGAAATATCTGATATTCTTAATCAAAGAACACGTTTATTTAAAGCTTTACTTGAGGTGAAATATATTCAGAAGATATATGATTCGGATGCTAATTTTATATTGATAAAGGTAGACGATGCGACAAAAAGATATTCTGAATTGCTTGAAATGGGGATCGTGATTAGAAACAGGACCACCCAGCCATTATGTGAAAACACCTTAAGATTAACAGTGGGAACCGCCGCGGAAAACGACCTATTGATCAAGGCCCTAAAAGCCATAAATTAAAAATATTAATAAAAACAGATGAAATGAGCATTACGGAAACTCGATACAAACACCGATGAAGATATGCGAATTACATATGACCTTTAAAAATCAATAAAAAAAACAGATGAAAAAAGTATTGTTTATTGACAGGGACGGAACTTTGATCCACGAGCCTGAAGATTACCAAATTGATAGCCTTGAAAAACTGGAGTTCTATCCGGAATCTTTGTTTTATATGGCAAAGATTGGAAAGGAACTGGATTATGAATTGGTGATGGTAACAAATCAGGATGGCCTTGGTACAGAAAAATATCCGGAGGAGAGCTTTTGGAGTATTCAAAATTTCATACTAAAAACCCTAACAAACGAAGGTGCCGAATTTAAAGAGGTATTGATGGACAGAACCTTTCCGGAGGAAAATTCGCCAAACCGTAAGCCAAATACCGGACTTTTGGAGGGTAAATATCTTAATAACGAGGAATATGACATGGAAAATTCCTTGATGATTGGGGATAGATTAACCGATATGGAATTTGCCTATAACTTTGGCGGGAAAGGAATTTTTATTGATACTCACGAAGATCTGGGAAGTGAAGAAGTGAATACCAAAATGGAAAAATTGGACACTGTTATTGTGTTAAGAACAGATAGCTGGAAAAAGATCTATGAGTTCCTTAAGTTGAAAGATAGAACTGCGGAGATTAAACGCAAGACCAATGAAACCGATATTTTTATAAAACTAAATCTGGATGGTACCGGGAAGTCTGAAATTTCAACCGGGATCGCTTTTTTCGATCATATGTTGGATCAAATTGCACGTCACGGACAAATGGATCTTGAAATTGATGTAAAAGGAGACCTGGAGGTAGACGAGCATCATACCATCGAAGATACAGGAATCGCCCTGGGAGAGGTTTTTAGCTTGGCACTGGGAAACAAACTCGGAATTGAACGCTACGGTTTCTGTCTCCCCATGGATGACTGCCTGGCGCAGGCTGCCATTGATTTTGGCGGAAGAAACTGGCTGGTTTGGGAAGCAGAATTTCATAGAGAAATGGTTGGAAAAATGCCTACAGAAATGTTCCATCATTTCTTTAAATCTTTTACCGATGGTGCTAAAGCCAATCTAAACATTAAAGCCGAAGGCACCAATGAACACCATAAGATCGAAGCCATCTTTAAAGCATTTGCAAAAGCGATTAAAATGTCGGTGAAGCGTGATACAGAAAAAATGATCCTGCCCTCAACAAAAGGAATGCTCTAATAATAAATTTAAGATCTTTAGAACAATAGATGAAACATCCATGAGAAAAAACTTTCTCACACAGGGGGATGTTTATATGGATGTTACATATGTCCGCTAAAACAATATTATATACAGATGAAAATAGCCATAATAAATTACGGTGCCGGGAATATTCAAAGTATAAAATTTGCCATCCAAAGATTGGGATTTGAAGCTGTTTTAAGCAGTGATGAAGAGGAACTAAGAAATGCAGATAAGGTGATCTTTCCCGGAGTAGGGGAAGCCAGCAGCGCGATGAGCATGTTGCGTTCCACGGGTTTAGACAGAGTGATCCCAACGTTAAAACAACCCGTACTTGGAATTTGCCTGGGAATGCAACTCATGTGCGAATCTTCAGAAGAAGGAAATACGACGGGTCTTGGTATTTTTCATGCTAAGGTGGTTAAATTTAAAAATACGGTTAAAGTCCCCCAAATTGGCTGGAATAAGATATATGACCTTAAATCGGAGCTATTTCAAGGCGTTGCAGAGAATGAATACGTATATCTGGTTCATAGTTTTTATGTTCCGGAATGCAATGAAACCATTGCAAGCAGTGAATATGGAGTAGAATTTACTACAGCCATTAAAAAAG
>JAWOHC010000290.1:0-6383 GCA_046496275.1 Gillisia sp. | reverse complement strand
GCTAAAGCAGGAAGGCTTCATCACCCAGCTTGAAGAAAAGTGGATGGCTGAGTAAGTATTGAATTAATTACCTGCTGGACGGTTTACCGTCCAGCAGGTAATTAGAACAGCTGCTCAGGCTTCGTCGCCACGCAAAAAGGGACGAAGTACCGAAATAGAAAATCTTCCAGGGATAAGTGAAACAGATGTCGGAGCGAAGTTTATCTAAAGACCCCCAAGACCTGAAAGACCCCATTTCAACATCGACGAAGATTGAAGTTCCCGGCGCAGGCTTCGACAAGTGGTGGCTGCTGGTGCTCGGTGTGATCGTGACCTGTGGGAATGGATCAATACTCCGGGAGATCGCAAAATGGGGAAGGAAAGAGAATTTTACCTTAGAACTCACCGGAATAGATGCAAATCCATATGCTATTGAAATTGCAGAAAAACTATCCTATTATTATCCGGAGATTAAATATTATCCTATCGATATTTTTCAGGAGAAATTTGAAAAGATGAAATTTGATATTTTGCTTTGCACTTTAACGTTGCATCATTTTAAAGATTCAGAAATTGAGGAGCTTTTGGAATTGTTCACCAGGCAGTCTAAATTTGGTGTCGTGATCAATGATTTGCAGCGAAGTAAAATTGCCTATAGACTTTTTCAGGCATTTTGTGCTGTTTTTATAAGAAATGAGATTGCACGAAAAGATGGTCTTACCTCCATTTTACGTGGGTTTAAAAAAAGGGATCTACAGGTTTTTTCAAAGGAGCTATCGGTTAAAAAACAAAAAATAAGCTGGAAATGGGCGTTTCGTTATCAGTGGATAATTCAGAAATAAAAAAAATATGAGTGTTACCATCGTACATGTTGAAAAAGAATTGCCTCAATATTTCCGGGAGACCAAAGATATTTTACCGCTGGTAGAAAATTGGCTTGGGGATAAGGATGAGCGTTTCCGAAGAAAAATTTCAAAGATTTTTGAAGGTGCGGCGGTAGATAAACGCTATTCTATTATGTCTCCTGAAGAAGTTTTTGTTTCAACTTCCTTTGAGGAAAAAAACAATATCTATGTTCGTGAGATAAAAAAACTGGGTACAACGGTGCTTGAAAATTCCTTAAAAAAAGCCGGCTGGGAACCAAAATCCCTGGATTATATCATTACGGTAAGTTGCACGGGCATCATGATCCCTTCTCTGGATGCATATTTGATCAATGAACTTGAATTAAAACAAACTATCACAAGACTTCCCGTAACCGAAATGGGGTGTGCTGCCGGGATTTCGGGGATGATCTACGCCTTTAATTTTCTGAAAGCAAATCCGGGTAAAAGGGCTGCTGTAGTTGCGGTAGAAAGCCCTACAGCAACTTTTCAACTGGAAGATTTCAGTATGGCAAATATGGTGAGTGCGGCGATTTTTGGAGACGGCGCTGCCTGTGTATTGCTTTCTTCAGAAGAAAATGTTGAAGGTCCCAAAATAATTGCAGAAGAGATGTACCACTTTTTTGATGCCACCCATTTAATGGGCTTTCATCTGTCTAATAATGGATTACAAATGATCCTTGATGAAGCAGTTCCTGAAACGATCGCTGAACATTTCCCGGCGATCATTCATCCCTTTTTGGAACAGAACAACACCAATATCGGGGATGTTCAGCATTTGATATTTCATCCTGGCGGCAAAAAAATTGTTCAAACCGTTTCTGATCTTTTTGGTATCTTAGGAAAGAATATCGACGATACCCGCGAAGTGCTCCGGCTTTACGGAAATATGAGCAGCGTAACGGTTTTATATGTATTGGAAAGATTTTTAAACAAGGAAATCCCTAAAGGCGAGCAGGGTTTAATGTTAAGCTTTGGTCCGGGGTTTTCTGCTCAAAGAATTTTATTGAAATGGTAACAGAATTTAAAGACAATAATTATTGGGCCCTTATTTTGGGTGGCAGTAGCGGACTTGGTCTTGCAACCGCCCGTAAATTGGCAAAACATGGGATGAATATCATCATAATCCACAGGGACCGAAAATCGGAATTATCTGATATTGAGGAGGCCTTTGAGGATATTAGAAACAGTGATGTGCGGCTGGAAAGTTTTAATGCAGATGCTATTCAAAAGGAAAAAAGGGAAAATCTTATTACAGAAATCACTAAAGTTCTTGGAGATCATGGGAAAATCAGAACTCTGGTTCACAGTATTGCAAAAGGAAATTTAAAACCTATGAATGGGGAAGGCCCGGTTCTTGAAAATATCGATTTTCAGTTAACCCTGGACGCGATGGCCCTGAGTTTATACGATTGGACACAAGCTGTTTTTAAAGCAAAACTTTTTGCCAAAGATGCACGTGTAATTTCCTTTACAAGTGAAGGAAGCCAGAAAGCATGGCCAAATTATGGCGCGGTTTCCGTGGCAAAAGCTGCACTTGAGTCCATTACAAGAAGCATGGCTTTGGAATTCGCTCCTTTTGGAATTCGCGCGAATTGTATTCAGGCAGGAGTTACCGTAACCAGGTCTTTTCAAATGATCCCGGGAAGCGATACCCTGCGAGAGCACGCCTTGAAACATAATCCATTTAAACGACTTACGGTTCCCAAAGATGTTGCCAATGTGGTCTATTTGCTTTCAAAAGATGAAGCAAGCTGGATTACCGGGACTATAATCCCCGTAAACGGTGGGGAACATCTAAAATAAAACCTAAAAATCCTATCTGTTTGACTTCAGTCGATATTATTTCAAAATTGCCGTATGCTCCTCCGTTTTTGTTTGTAGATGAAATTCTGCAAATCAATAATCAGGGAGTAACAGGCCTTTATAAATTCCCCGAAGATTCTTTTTTCTATTCCGGACATTTCAAGGATAATCCTGTAACCCCAGGCGTAATTCTTACAGAATGTATGGCACAGATTGGGGTGGTTAGTTTGGGGATTTTTATTATTTCTTCAGAAAATAATGGGAACCTGGAAAGCAATCGAAAAATAGGATTGAGTTCAACTGAAATAGATTTCTACAAACCTGTTTTTCCCGGAGAATGCGTAAAAGTGGTTTCTACAAAGGAATATTTCAGATTCAATAAATTGAAATGTAAGGTTGAGATGTTTGATATGGAAGAAAACCTTCTTTGCAGAGGTACGATTGCGGGGATGATTTCCGGGGAGATCGCTAAAAATAAAACTGAATGAAAAATCGTGTCGTAATTACCGGGATGGGTGTTGTTGCCCCAAACGCTGTTGGTTTGGAGGAATTTGAAACTGCCATTCGAACCGGGAAAAGCGGGATAGAATTCTATCAGGAATTAGCAGATCTTAAATTTTCCTGCCAGATAGGAGGGAAGCCTGAAATTTCTTCGGAAAAATTAAAAAATTATTTCACCGATCTTCAATTACGCGGACTAAAAAGCAGCGGAATTATTTACGGAGTTATTTCCGGAACAGATGCCTGGGAAGATGCAGGTTTACTGAAGGCGGGCGGGGAAACGCCAGATTGGGACAGCGGGATTATATTTGGAACCGGAATCCTTGGCGTAGATAAATTTAGGGAAGCCATTCATTTAATAGATGCCGGAAATACCCGAAGATTGGGAAGTACCAGCGTACTTCAAACTATGGCAAGCGGAATAAGTGCCTATTTAGGCGGGATTTTAGGTTGTGGAAATCAGGTTACCACCAATTCCTCTGCCTGCACTACAGGAACGGAAGCTCTTTTGATGGGATTTGAGCGTATTCAGGCCGGGAAAGCAAAAAGGATGCTGGTAGGGAGTTGTAGCGATCATGGCCCTTATGTTTGGGGAGGTTTTGATGCGATGCGCATATTACCCAACAACTATAATGATACGCCTGGGGAAGCTCCTGGACCAATGAGCGCATCGGCAGCAGGATTTATCCCCGGGAGCGGTGCAGGAGCGCTCGTGCTGGAGGATTATGCCTCTGCCATGGAGCGTGGTGCCAAAATCTATGCAGAAGTGCTGGGCGGGGAAGTTAACAGCGGTGGACAGCGAGGCGGCGGAAGTATGACTGCAGCAAATAGTGAGGCAGTGCAGCGGTGTATTCAAGGCGCTTTAAAAAATTCCGGTATTGCAGCAAATGAGGTCGATGCCATTAATGGTCATTTAACAGGAACTTCCCGAGACCCCGTTGAAATAGAAAACTGGATTTTGAGTTTGAATCGAAAAAAAGAGGATTTTCCATATATTAATTCCCTCAAAGGAATGACAGGGCATTGTTTAAGCGCTTCGGGAAGTATTGAATGTGTTGCAACCGTGCTGCAGTTGTATAAAAATTTTATTTTCGGAAATGTTAACTGTGAAGAACTTCATCCTGAAATAAAAAATCAAATTGCTTCAGAAAAAATTCCCCGGAAAACAATTGAAATCCCCCTGAATATTATCGCTAAAGCCAGCTTTGGTTTCGGGGATGTAAACGGACTGGTGATTTTTAGAAAAATGATAGAATAAGGACTAAACCTAAAATAAATTAATCAATTAAATAAAATGTCTGAAATAGAGATTCTTGAAAAATTAAAAGCAATTGTAACGCCCTATGTTCAGAATAAAGAGGGCCTGGAAAATTTTAATGAAAAAACCGATTTTTTAAATGATCTAAAGATAAATTCCGCAAACCTCGTGGATGTGGTGTTGGATGTGGAAGATGAATTTAATATCGAGATCGATACAGAATCTATGAATGGCATGCTAACCGCAGGCGATGCGAAAAATATCATTCTGGAAAAAATGGGTTAAAAATGATAGGGAATGATATCATAGATCTCAAACTTAGTTTAGGCAAAAACAATTGGAAACGAAAAGGATTTTTGAACAAACTCTTTTCGGAAGAAGAGCAGGATTTAATTTTTAAATCGAAGAATCCTGAACTCACTATTTGGCTGCTATGGGCTATGAAAGAATCTGCTTACAAAGCACATCAGCGAAGGTTTGAACTGCCCAGAAGTTTCAATCCAAAAGCTTTTAGGTGCGAGATCACCGAAGATAGCATTGCTACTGTTACCGGAAAAGTGCGTATTGATGGGGGTTCATACATCACCCAAGCTTCAGTTTCCCCGGAATATATTTATTGTTTTGCAACCTTGCAAAATTTTACGAATTTCATTCAAAAAATTTATTTTAAACCAACAGATCTTAAATTGGAACTTATTAATACGGTTTCCAAAGAACAAAAACTTCCGAAGGAAAATTTTTTTATAAGAAAATCTTCTCAATTTATTCCTTATCTACATTTCCAAAATCAAAAATTATTTTGTAATTTCTCCCTTACGCATCACGGGAATTTTTCGGCATTTATTATGGAGTTAAGGAACTAATAAATTCCAGTTAAACAATACTAATTCATCTTGTCGAAATGGGTTCCGTGTGTAAATTGATCCAACAAATTAAAACCTATTAGCACTATGAAGACAGTAGATAAAATGGAAATTTTGCACAGCCAAACCCCTGAATTTATTCAAAAAGGTGAAACAGGGAAATTTCTAAGACTTATTCCGGATACCTTTATTATTAAAGGGGCAGAAACCGAAGATGGATACAACCAGGGTTATGCCATTCGTCATTTAAACCTGAAAGATATTATTTTGATTGATGTGGTGGAAGAGGCTACGAGGGAAGCTGTAAAAAATTTGGTAAAAGAAGGCTATAGTATAAAGGCTATCCTGCTTTCAAATTCCGATGTATATAAAAGAGCGTATGCCGATCTAAAAACAATTTCCGAAGATGCCGGAGGTGCTGAAATATATATTCATCCAAGAACTACAGTAAAAGATACCTTTAAAACTAAGGATATTACTAAAAAAAATGAAATTCATAAAACGTTTAAATTAAAGATTAATGATCTTCCCGGAAATGGTGGAGGATCTGTTTTGATATTTTGCGAATTTAATGAAGGTATGTTATTCACCGGGGCCGATGCGGAGGGTTCTCCCTATGACAGTGAAGAAAACACCTTTTCACGTCCTGCCTTACAAAGTAAGAATGACGAATTTGGATTGGCGGAAAGTTGGGGAGCATATCCTGAGGAATTCACGTATTTATTCCCATTAAAAGGAAAACCGGCTTTTAATATTGAAGATGGCCAGCGTTTGGATATTCTAAATAAATTAAGTCGTATTCAGTAACTTAAGAATTTATCTATCGATCTCAATTAATTCCTCGATACAATCCCGTCCATTTGGGCGGGATTTTATAATACCGGATTTTTTTTGCTTTTACCTGTTTTACGAACTTATTTTGAGATCTTTCGATGCTTTAAGAAAAATATATTTATTAAAGCATCTCCTATTTAATCCCTCACGGAGGTTTTAACCCGCCCGGAGGACTGGTAGGTTCCCCAAGGCGTCGTGAATCATTCAAGGCGGGATTGCCTGGATTTTAAAAGTTTTTTCTCCATATAATTACCTGGA
>JAWOHC010000277.1:0-6712 GCA_046496275.1 Gillisia sp. | reverse complement strand
CCCCTGGCCATTGGCCATCCTTGGATTTGTATTTTTTATAGCTGGAATTTCCATGCTGAAATATAGAAAAGATACGGATGAGGTGGCTATAGACAATAAAAAAGCAGAATAAGTTTACTTTGGGGTAGCAAGTATATTTTTAAGAACAACCATTAAATGGTTTACTTATCTTTATATTTGCTACCCTACTTTATTTAAAAAAAAATGCAACTCACCCGTATAAATAAATATCTAAGCGAAGCCGGTTTCTGTTCAAGACGTGAAGCCGACAAATTAATTGAGCAAGGGCGGGTAACCATAAACGACAAAATCCCAGAAATGGGAACAAAAGTAGCAGAAAATGATGTTGTGAAGGTGGATGGGAAAACGATTATTAATCAGGATGAAAAACCTGTGTATCTGGCATTTAATAAACCCGTAGGTATCGTTTGCACCACAGACACAGGAGTTGAAAAAGACAACATAATAGACTACATCAACTATCCAAAACGCATTTTTCCAATAGGGAGACTTGATAAGGCCAGCGAAGGGCTTATTTTCTTAACTGATGATGGCGACATTGTAAACAAAATTCTACGTGCCAGGAATAATCATGAAAAGGTCTATATCGTCACCGTAAACAGGCCATTAACTTCCAATTTTCTTCAACGAATGAGCATGGGAGTTCCTATTTTGGACACCATTACTAAAAAATGTGAGGTCGAGCGTTTGGGAAAATTTGATTTCAAAATCATCCTAACGCAAGGATTGAACAGGCAAATTAGGAGAATGTGTGAATATTTGGGTTATGAAGTTACAAACCTTAAACGCACAAGGATCATGAATGTTGTTTTAGACATTCCAACAGGTGAATGGCGCGATTTAACTTCCCAGGAATTAGAAACATTAAATTCCATGGTTTCAGAATCTGAAAAAATAGAGAAACCAGTTCAAAAAATTAAATCGCCTGAAAAATCAAATACTCAGGAAAAGAAAGAACCTAAAAGATCATTTAAACCTTCTGAGAACCCCAGAATCGGATCAAAAAAAAATAAATCTTAACAGATTTTTGGCGCTGTAAAGCCATTATATCTTTATAATTTTATATCAACTAAAAATTACCTGATCATATGACAAATAAAATTCAGCCATTTCACCTGGCGATTCCTGTTCTGGATTTAGAGACCAACCGAAGTTTTTACCGGGATACCCTGGGTTGCATTGAAGGAAGAAGCAGTGATCATTGGGTTGATTTCAATTTTTTTGGACATCAGTTGGTAATTCACGTTCAGGAACCGGCTCCTTCTGCTGCTCGCAAAGGGAATATAGTAGATGGAAAAGATGTTCCAATCCCGCATTTTGGTGTTGTTTTGGAATGGGATGTATTTCAGGATTTTTCAGAAAAACTGAAAAGTAAAAATATTGAATTCGTAATTGAGCCTTACATTCGTTTTAAAGGAAAAACAGGAGAGCAGGCTACTATGTTTTTTAAAGACCCATCGGGGAATGCTTTAGAATTTAAAGCCTTTAAAGACATGGACCAGCTTTTTGCCAAATAAAGTTATAGATGGACAGACTAAAACCCTCTTTGGTACGACAACTTTTCGTGCTGATGTTAATTATATTTTTAGGGCTTTTAATATTTAAGGAAATCATTCCTTACCTCTCCGGCGTTCTGGGAGCTATCACATTATATGTTATTTCAAAAAAGTGGATGGCAAATCTTCTATCCAGAGGATGGAACAAATCTCTGGCGGCAGCTGTTTTAATGATAGGATCCTTCATTGGAATTTTGATTCCCATCTCGCTAATTGTCTTTATGCTTTCTTCCAAAATTGGGAAAGCGATTGTGAATTCAGAGAAAGTTATTACCGCTATCAAGGACCAAACAGGTAAAGCTGAAGAATATTTTGGGTACAACCTAAGCAGCAACATTGATAGTTCTGCTATAACAGACTGGCTGTCTACGAACTTACAGAGTTTTGCCGGCAGCACTTTTAATGCTTTTATCGCTATTGGTATCATGTATTTTATGCTTTATTACATGTTGATCAATAAAGAAAAAATGAAGGAATTGCTTAGCTCGTACATTCCTTTAAATGACGAAAACATTGAACTTGTAAAAGTAGAAAGCGATATTTCTGTTCGTTCCAATGCCCTGGGAATTCCATTAGTAGCATTAATTCAGGGGATCATAGCATTAATTGGCTATCTCATCTTTGGTGTACCGGATCCTTTTTTCTGGTTTGTCATTACTACTGTTGGCTCTATGATCCCGTTTATTGGAACAGCTATTGGAATAATTCCGGTCACCTTGCTTTTGTTATCTCAGGGACAAAACTGGCAGGCTATAGCAATTCTTATCTATGGATTTGTAGTGGTAGGTTCCACAGATAACCTTGTGCGCTTGTATATTCTAGAAAGACTTTCAAGCGTTCACCCATTGATTACACTTTTTGGAGTGGTTGTTGGAGTGCCTCTTTTTGGATTTATTGGACTGATATTTGGTCCTCTTTTAATATCGCTTTTCCTATTGATCCTTAAAATATACAAGACAGAATATGGAAATGATACTTTATAAAATTAACCATTAAAAATAAACGACTATGTTTGGTAAAAGATCAAAATTGATAGACGAGGAATATGTAAGTGGTGAGATCATCAAAATAAATAAAGATGACGTGGAAGTGGCTATGAGCAGCCAGGAAGCTATTGCAGATAAAATCGTTAATTCAGGCTTATTAAAAAAATATACAGAACTTGGAAAGGTTATGTTTGGGATGCTGAAAGATTACCGCAAGGGAATTTACACCAATGTTCCCTGGTTTACTATTGCTGCGATTGCATTTACGTTTCTTTACGTTTTAAATCCATTTGATCTAATCCCCGATTTTATTCCCGTAATAGGATATATAGATGATTTTGCTGTATTCACTTTCGGTTTGAAATTTATAGAATCGGATCTGCACAAATACCTGGATTGGAAACTGGAAGAAGAGTAATTTCTTTTTTCCTGAAATAAAGGAATTCAATTCATGTAAAAAGCCGCAAAATGCGGCTTTTATTTTTAAATTTTAATTGGAAATTATATTTTTTTTCCTGTGATTTTCACGTGCTAAAAGCGTGTTTTTAAGCAACATAGAAACCGTCATTGGGCCCACTCCACCTGGTACCGGAGTGATATAGGATGCTCTTTTACTCACCTTTTCAAAATCTACATCGCCTTTTAAAACATATCCTCTTTCCGCGTTTTCATCGGGCACTCTCGTAATTCCAACATCAATTACAACCGCATCATCTTTAATCATTTCGGCTTTTAGAAAATCGGGGATACCTACGGCAATGATAATAATATCGGCCTGTGAGGTAATCTGGGTAATATTCTTTGTGAACTCATGAGTAAGTGTAACGGTAGAGTTCCCCGGAAAACCACTTCTTCCCATTAAAATACTCATTGGGCGACCAACGATATGGCTTCGTCCTATTACCACCGTATGCTTCCCTTTTGTAGGGATATCATACCGCTCCAGCAATTCCAGAATTCCAAAGGGAGTAGCCGGGATAAAAGAACTCATATCCAGCGACATTTTTCCGAAATTGGTTGGATGAAAACCGTCTACATCCTTTTCAGGATCTACGGCCATTAAAACTTTTTGTGTGTCTATTTGAGGGGGAAGCGGCAACTGAATTATGAAACCATCTATATCATCATTTTCGTTGAGTTCTTTAATTTTTGCCATCAATTCCAGTTCGCTTACCGTAGATGACATTCTATATAAAGAAGATTCAAAACCAACTTGCTTACAAGACTGAACTTTGCTATTCACATAGGTTAAACTTGCCCCATCGCTTCCAACAATTATAGCAGCCAAATGTGGAACTTTTTCACCCCGTTCTTTCATTTTTGTAACTTCTCCAGCAATTTCATCTTTAATATCGTTGCTTGTTTTTTTACCATCCAGGATTATCATTTCAGTAATCGGTATTATAATTAGTTAGCAAAATAAGTTGATCTTTTTTTGAATTCCTCAATAGGATATTGGGAAAATTTATTTCATTCCTTTCATCATCTGCATCATCTTTCTTCCGCCGCCACCCTGCATCATTTTCATCATTTTTCCCATCTGGCCAAATTGCTTCAATAATTGATTGACCTGCTGGACTGATGTCCCTGAACCTTTTGCAATTCTTTTTTTTCTGGAAGCGTTTATAAGCACCGGTGTACTTCGCTCTGCCTGGGTCATAGAATAAATAATCGCTTCTACATGTTTAAATGCATCATCATCAATATCAACATCTTTCAGCATTTTACCCGCTCCTGGTATCATTCCCATAAGGTCTTTCATAGACCCCATTTTTTTTATTTGATGTAATTGAGTAAGAAAATCGTCAAAACCAAATTGATCTTTAGCAATTTTCTTCTGAAGTTTTCTTGCTTCCTCTTCATCATATTGTTCCTGTGCACGTTCAACAAGGGAAACCACATCTCCCATTCCCAGGATTCTGTCGGCCATACGGGAAGGATAGAAAACATCTATCGCATCCATTTTTTCACCTGTCCCAATGAACTTTATTGGCTTTTTAACAACCGATTTAATGGAAATAGCGGCACCACCACGGGTATCACCATCCAATTTTGTAAGAATAACCCCATCAAAATTCAGTCGGTCATTAAAGGCTTTCGCGGTGTTAACCGCATCCTGACCAGTCATAGAATCTACCACAAACAAGGTTTCATTAGGCTTGACTGCGGCATGGATATTTGCGATCTCTGTCATCATCACTTCATCTACTGCCAAACGACCTGCGGTATCTATAATCACCACGTCGTGCCCATTTTGCTTTGCAAAAGTGATCGCAGCCTGAGAAATATTAACCGGATCCTGATTTCCTTCATCACTAAATACCGCTACTCCTATTTGTTCACCAACTATTTGTAACTGATTTATCGCTGCCGGTCTGTAAACATCACAGGCAACCAACAAAGGATTTTTAGATTTTTTAGTTTTGAGATAATTTGCCAGCTTTCCAGAAAATGTGGTTTTACCACTCCCCTGTAAACCTGCCATTAAAATCACTGAAGGTTTTCCGGAAAGATCAATCCCTGCAGCTTCGCCACCCATCAATTCGGTAAGCTCGTCTTTAACGAGTTTTACCATCATTTGTCCTGGTTTCAAGGCTGTTAAAACATCCTGTCCCATGGCTTTTTCCTTTACCGTGCTGGTAAATTCTTTAGCAATTTTATAATTCACATCGGCATCAACAAGCGCTCTGCGAACTTCCTTTAAGGTTTCTGCTACGTTTACTTCCGTGATCTGGCCATGTCCCTTAAGGATGTGTAAGGCATTATCTAACTTATCGCTTAAACTATCGAACATAATTCTACTTCTTATTTAAGTTGACCGCCCTTTCCCGGCGGTTTGCAAATTTAATGATTTGATCCTGAAGTGAAAAGTTTTATTTTCGCTTTTCCGTTTTCCGTTATTCCCCTAAAGGTTAGGGGGATTTACATTCGCTCCGGAACCTGTATTCCCAATAATTCAAATGCTGATTTGATCACGTCTCCTACTATTTTTGACAACTGCACCCTGAATTTTTTTTCAACTTCATTATCGGCTCCCAAAATGGTGACGTTTTGATAAAAGGAATTGAATTCCCGCACCAGATCGTATGTGTAATTAGCGATTAATGCCGGACTGTGATTTTCTGCAGCCAGCTGGATCATTTCAGGATATAACTGGATTTGCTTTATAAGTTCCTTCTCCTTTTCGTGTAGTTGATAGGTTTCAGGAATAGTAAGTTCTTCCGCATAATCAAAATCTGCTTTTCTAAGAATGGATTGAATACGGGCATAGGTATACTGAATAAATGGACCCGTATTTCCCTGAAAGTCTACCGATTCCTCCGGATTAAAGAGAATTCGTTTTTTAGGATCCACTTTCAAAATATAATACTTTAATGCTCCCAAGCCTATCATTTTGTGCAGCTCAGCCTTTTCTTCTTCTGAATATTCATCCAGTTTTCCAAGTTCTTCTGAAATAGCTTTAGCAGTAAGGGTCATTTGCTCCATCAACTCATCTGCATCAACCACGGTTCCTTCCCTGCTTTTCATCTTTCCTGAAGGAAGATCTACCATCCCGTAACTAAGGTGAACCAGGTAATTCGCCCAATTAAATCCAAGTTTTTTCAGGATTAAGAACAGGACTTTAAAGTGATAATCCTGTTCGTTTCCAACGGTATACACCATGCCATCTATATCAAAATCTTTTACTCTTTGAATTGCAGTACCTATATCCTGGGTCATATAAACCGCGGTACCGTCACTGCGTAATACTATTTTTTCATCCAGACCTTCATCCGTAAGATCTATCCAAACACTGCCATCCTCTTTCCTGTAAAAAACCCCTTTTTCAATCCCCTGGGCAACAACATCTTTTCCCAGTAAATACGTATCACTTTCGTAATAATTTTTATCAAAATCAACCCCGAGGTTGTTATAGGTTTTTTCAAACCCGCTGTAAACCCATTGGTTCATTTTCTCCCACAAAGCGATCACTTCAGGTTCTCCGGCTTCCCATTTAAGAAGCATTTGTTGGGCTTCTTTAATAATTGACGCCTCAGCTTTTGCTTCTTCCTCAGTTTTTCCCTGGGCAATTAATTCTGAAATTTGCTTTTTATATTCCTGGTCGAATTTTACATAGTAATTTCCAACCAGCTTATCTCCTTTTAGCCC